>CAYXZT010000114.1:0-1714 GCA_964469915.1 uncultured Gammaproteobacteria bacterium | reverse complement strand
TCGTATTTTGAACACCCACACGAGTAACCAAATATTTTTAAAGAACAACCGTCTCTGAGGACGGACGCGTATTCTAACGAAGTTATTCCTAAGAAGATACCTTTTTTTTAATTAATTTTAATTAATTTCTTTGTCTACTAATTTCTGTGAATTAAGGAACTTCATTTTTGATCTGAGCTCTGCTCCAACTGACTCTATAGGGTGTGTTTTAGTGGCCTCTCTATTCCCTTTCATAACAGGGCCGCCACTACCATCATTACTCTGTCTGCAGTCATTTAAAAAGTCATCTGCAAACTTACCTGATTGAATATTTTCAAGTATGCCTTTCATTGCTTTTTTAGTATCGCTTGTTATAACTTTTGGCCCGCTAATGTAATCTCCATATTCTGCAGTATTTGATATAGAGTAATGCATATTAGCAATTCCACCCTCTTGTATTAAATCTGTAATTAGTTTTGTTTCATGAAGACATTCAAAGTATGCCATTTCTTCACTGTAACCTGCCTCAACAAGCGTTTCAAATCCAGCCTTGATTAACGCAGTTAAACCTCCACATAGGACTGCTTGCTCTCCAAAAAGATCAGTTTCAGTTTCTTCCTTAAATGATGTCTCAAGAACGCCTGCTCGAGTTCCCCCATTTGCCTTAGCATATGAAAGAGCTACATCTTTAGCAGAATAATCTTTGTTCTCAAGTGCATCTTCGTAAATAGCTATTAGAGATGGAACTCCGCCTCCATTAATATACGTACTTCTTACTGTATGGCCGGGTCCTTTGGGTGCAATCATGACTACACTATTAGAAGCTTCAGGAACTATTTTTTCAAAATGGATATTAAACCCATGAGCAAAAGCAAGAATTGCATCAGCTTTTAAGTTTGGCTTGACTTCTGTTTCATAAATATTTTTTTGAAATTCGTCTGGTGCTAAAATCATTACTAAGTCTGCATCAACTACAGATTCCGAAACTGTTTTTACTTGAAGACCTGCTTCATTTGCTTTCAACCATGAGGACGAGCCCTCTCTAAGACCAACAGTAACATTAACTCCAGATTCATGAAGATTATTTGCATGAGCATTACCTTGTGATCCGTAACCAATTATAGAAACATTCATACCTCTAATAATTTCTATATTTGCGTCATCATCATAATAAATTTTCATCTAATAATTCTCCTTTTAAATATGTAGTTTTTTCGTTGCTTACGGCAATAACATCTATTAATTTATTTAATTGTCTTAAAATTTGCCTCATTAGGTCATCTGAAACCATGGTTTCGATTGTTAATCTAGAAATCTGATTTTCTTCAAATTTAGTTTGTAGCTGTTCTTCAATATGCCTGTAAGCTGAAAAATCTTTTACAGAATCAACATGAAGAGTTTCAATGTTATAACCTCTCTGATGAAACAATCCAACAACTCTTGCAAGTGCTCCAGGCTTATTCTCCATGATTAAAATGAGCTTTCTCTTAATCATGTTTGTTTATCCTTTGATAGCCACATATTTTCAAGGCTACCATTTGCAACCTGCATAGGGTAAACATGTTCTGATGGGTCAACATATACATCAACAAAAACAAGTTTATCTTTCATAGCAAAAGCTCTGTTCAAACCCTCTTTCAAATCTGAATTTTTTTCTATTTTAATTCCAACATGGCCATATGACTCAGCAAGTTTTATAAAATCTGGTAATGAGTTTTGATAGGTGCTTTCAGAG
>CAYXZT010000113.1:0-1815 GCA_964469915.1 uncultured Gammaproteobacteria bacterium | reverse complement strand
GAAAATTTACTAAATTTAGATTTTAAATTGATTTTCTTCATTATTAATTAATCCATTTAGAATTATTATCATGGTTTCTGCCTAGAGATGTAAAGGAAGGAGTGTATTGGTTATTTAGATTATCAAGATCTAAACTATAGATCATTCCAAAAAGTAGTATTAAGTCCTTTGGCCTTATAAAGTTTTTTAATTGTTTTTGGGGTATCTTTAAAAAGCCATATTATTGATATGAAAGCGATACCTCCAATGAATCCATAGCTCCATAATGTCATGAAAAGCGATTGCATATTATCTCTAATGTTTTGAGAAAAAATAAATCCAATTCCTATTAAGCTAAGAATAAAAGCATTTAATATTTCTACTAAATTGCTAATTAATTTATAAATACTCATGATGCCTTAAAGACCTAGGATAACCTCTCCTATAAATGAGGTAACTACATTCTCTAAACCTTCTTCACCACGAGTTAATGCATTATTTCGAGTTTTCAGGAAGTTTTCTAAATTCGTTTGATACATTTTTATACAAGCAGGAAGGTTTGAATGAGGTGACTGATTGAAGATTATAAAAAAATAGCTCTCATTAGGCTCAGAAATAAAATCCTTGCTTATTTCTATACAACTTACTCCACGAGTTTTTTCATAAGCTGCATATAGGGTATTTTCTGTTTTTTTAATCTCAGCAAGAGCGATCTCAGTTGTCTGAATATTTCCGATAGTTACGCCATTTAACTTCACTTCAATTGGTGATCTTCTGTCAGTAGAGCCAGTATCCCTAATTACATAAACCATACCTTTTTTGATTGCTCCATCATCAAGCTCAGAGATATAAGCAGGAGGCATTACTCCACAAGAAAATAGAAAAAATAAACTTGAGAAGGCTATTAAATTTTTAATCATCGTATCTTTAATATGTGTCTAATATTTATACTAGAGTACATCTCAAAAATTATACGAACAAAAGTATACAAATATACTTTGTATAAATATATATATTTGTATATCTGTTCTTAGGAGTCGTTATCTTCTATATTAACTGCGGCAAGCAATAGTAACCCAGCGAATATTCCCATATTTTTATAGAAATTTTGGGTTTCATGTTTGACGTCAACGCCCTCATAAATATTCCAAAAGTCATGAAGGTTAAGGTTTATTAATAAAACAAGGCCAGCGAGCACAAGTGCACATTCAACAACTTTTTTATTAAGGATTAGGCAAATACTTCCAGTAATTTGAATAACTCCAGCAGTCGCTAATAAAAATGGAATCATGATCATATTGTGAGTTTCCATCAAGGCAATGTGCATATTCCATGATGTGAACTTAGCTATGCCTGGCAATAAAAAGTAAATTGCTAAAAGTATTCTGCCTATATGTATTAGTATTGATTTCATCAATTATTTTTCGCCAAAGATTTTGTAAAGTCATTTTTTCCATCAAAATTAATTGTGTTTTTAACTTGTGGAGGTTGCTTAACACATTTTAAATTGATGCTATAAGAGTCCGGATGGGAGCGAGGCTGATAAAAACTTTTAACCCCACATATTTTACAGAATAAATGTTTGGCCGTTTTTGTTCTAAATGTGTACTCAGTTATTGAGTCGCTTCCAGCAAGAATTGTGAAGTTATTATGTTTGATGAAAAGATGTTCAAAACCATGGATCTCACATATAGAGCAATTGCACTTCCAAATATCAACTGAGTCTTCTGAGGTGAATTTGAATCTAATTTCTCCACAATGACATTCACCGAAATAATCTTTCATGTTCATAGAGTATCATGACTTTAATTTTTGAATCAAAGCCTTTGACATCTG
>CAYXZT010000112.1:0-1870 GCA_964469915.1 uncultured Gammaproteobacteria bacterium | reverse complement strand
TCTAGCGTATGCATTTAAGCCCTGAGAATAACCCTCTACTAATTTCATATAATCTTCAGAAATAGTTCCAATTTGTTCGTCAATTAAACTTTTAGATCCAATAAACTGAGTTATAAAATCAGCTGGAGCACCCTTAAGGCCAATATGGTCAGATAACATTGCGTTTCCTGCTAGATAAGCCTCTTGAATTGTTGTGAAGTCATCTTCAGCATTTGCCCAAGCAAGTCCATACGCAACCTCAGCATCTGTTTGAGCATAAATATGAGGAACCCCAAATTGATCTCTTACGATTTCTATATTGTTTGGATTAATCTGAGAATGAGCAATTGATGTTACTATAAGTAGGTAAGTTATTTTATTCATTATTATAATATGTAGGTTAGAGCTCTAAATAAAAAATAGCATAGAAATGCAAATAGAATTATTTTTCTGTTTTTTTCATACCATTCCATAATCGATTGTTTTAGTTTAAAGATATTTCAATTCTCAAAGCTATAAATTTAAATATGACTCTCTTTTACATTAACATTAAATTTTAACATTTCAATTCACTTTTAAAGATTACTCTATTTAATTGATTGTAATTCATCTAGATACCTATGGGTATTATATTTGTCACATTCATAATAATTGTTGACGAATTGTGGATAGTTCATAATTTTTAATAGTTTTTTCTTTCATTTTAACAATATTTTAACTTAAATTGCGCGTAATAAACTAAACTTAAATTAACATGAAAAAAGCTTTTTTAGTTGTATTGATGTTATCTTCTAGTCTAATTTTTGCTCAGAACTCTATCTCTGGTAGTGTTTCTGACGAAAACAACAATCCTATTCCTGGAGCTACTATTGTAGTTGAAGGAACAAATACAGGTGTTGTTACAGACTTTGATGGTAATTATCAAATAAACGCGTCGACTGGAGATCAGTTGACCTTCTCAAGTTTGGGATTTGGATCTCAAACGATTACTGTTGGAAACCAAAATCAGATTAATGTTACATTAATGTCAAGTGTTGACATTCTTGATGAGGTTGTTGTCTCAGGATATCAAACTCAGCAAAGAAGATCACTATCTGGAGCTATCGGTACTGTTGATACAGACGAGGCTTTCAAGACACAAGTAACAAATGCCGCTGAAGCTCTACAAGGTAGAGTTGCCGGTGTGTCAGTTGTATCTGGTGGTGGACCTGGGGCTGCTCCCGTAATTAGAATTCGTGGTTATGCTACTACTAACGATAACAATCCTTTATATGTTATTGATGGTGTGCAAACTACTGATCCTAATGTTATGAGAGACATAAACCCTAAAGACATTGAAAATATAAGTGTACTAAAAGATGGTTCTGCAGCAATTTATGGTGCAAGAGCTTCTAATGGTGTTATTGTTGTTACTACTAAAAAGGGTAATTACAACACGAAGAACACACTTGAAGTTAACGCTTCTTACGGTATTAGTGAGGTAACTAGATACCCTGATATGTTAAATGTTCAGCAACATGCTGATATGACATGGCAGAGTATTCTTAATGATGGAAATACTCCAACTCACCCTCAATATGGAAGTGGACCAACTCCTTCTGTACCTGTCTTTTTAAATGTACCTATACCTAGTGGACCTGAATATGATGGTGCCGGTGCTAAAGTTCAGCCTGGTGGAACAAAATGGTTCGATGAAGTATTTGATCCAGCTGATGTAACTGAAGTTTCAGTATCTGCTTCTGGTGGTTCTGAACAAGGTAAATATCACATGTCTGCTAGATACTTAAAGCAGGAAGGTGTAATTATACACACAGGATTTGAATCCGTTTCAACTAGATTAAATTCTGAATTTAAAATAGGAGATAAGATTACTATTTCTGAAAATTTAAAT
>CAYXZT010000111.1:0-2010 GCA_964469915.1 uncultured Gammaproteobacteria bacterium | reverse complement strand
CACCAACGTTGTCTCTTTTAATAGAAATAGCATCGATCAAACTTGATCTGATACCAGTTGTAACAACCTCTTCAACTGCTGAATCTTCAGACTCTTCTTCTTGAGCAGAAATAGATGTTGTCATTGATAATGGTAGTAATACCATCAAAGATAATAAGTATTTATTCACGGATTATTCCCCTGTTATATATAGAAACTGCGGCCATTAAACAACATTGTTATAAAAACGTCAAGAATATACAAAAATTAAAAAATAATGTAAATAATTTACATTATTTGAAAGATAAAAAATTGAAAAGTAAAAAAAAACCAGCCTTTCAAAAGCTGGTTTTTTTAATAATGAATTTGTTTAAGATTAAGTGATTACTTATCTAGTTTCACGAGGTCTTGATTCATTAACAACTAATTTTCTGCCCTCTACTTCTGTGTCATTAAGAGCTGCAATTGCTGCTTCTGCGCCATCACTCATTTCAACAAAACCAAAACCTCTAGAACGATTAGTCATTCTGTCAGTAATAATTTTTGCTGATGTTACAGAACCGTGTTCTGCAAAAAGATTTTCAAGGTCTTGGTCGCTCATGCCCCAAGAAAGATTTCCAACGTATATATTCATAGTATCCAATAATTAAAAAAAATGTATCTTACAATAAAAATCTTATTATTTGTTAATTAATTTAATCTTTTAGAAAGTCTTGGGTTTGCTCTCCGAAATCTGACCACCATTCCATGCCCATTAAGTGAATTTTTTCTAGATTATCATCAGAACTATCATCAAGAATTTTATTTATATCTCCTAAGGATGAATTAATGCGAAGGTAAGAATCCCCTAAAATATCCTCGGAAATATCATGATGAATTTCTGAGTCAAGCATCATTCCCATAATATCATTTCTCAACCAGCCAACACCTCCCCAGAGAGATGATGTTTCTCCATCAATTTTTTTCTTATTAAGACCAGCGCCTATACTAAGTATTTTTATATTATCAGTTTGAAAGTACTCTTTGGCTTGAGCCAAACCAATCATGGAAGGGTTATTTGTCACAACACCTCCATCTATCATCCATGCTCCATTTTGCATTTGGTATGTAGGAAAATACATGGGAGCAGCGCTTGATGCGCAAACAGCATCAACAATACTTATCTCAGGTGAATCAAAGTTACTATGAATAACATGAGTTCTTTTCTCGATATCATAAGAAAGTGTGACTAAAGGTTTTTGAACATCGCTCAAAAGATCTGAAGAAAAAATTTCATTGAGGACCTCAACCCTCCCCTCGGTTTCATATCTTGGTCTTGCTTGTATCAAAGAGGCTGTATCCCAAAAAAAAGAAGTCTTCATTATTCGATCTAAATAATCTTTATCCCAGTATCTCTTTAAATTTTCAGCAGACATGCCTTTATAAGCAAAACATGCAGCATTCAAAGCTCCAGCACTAGTACCTACAAACATATCAAAGGAGTCAAATATTTTTTTTCCTGATGCTGCTTCTAGTTTTTTTAAAAAGACTATGCCTGCAATTGCCCTAACCCCACCACCATCAAGAGATAGAATTTTTTTATATTTTTTTTTAGTTGGAGTTTTTTTAAAGAGATTAAAAAAATTATTCATGAATTAATTGTAAACCTATAAATAAATTTAGGTATAAAAAAAGGGTCTAGAAAGACCCTTTTTTTGGTATATGTGTAAAAACTAATTCTTAAGACCTGAAACAGCGTTTGTATTTTTTGTTTCTTTAGTTACGCTTTTAAGAACTGTGCAGCTTCCTTTAGATGTATCTAACGTAAATGCAATACAAGATGATCTGCTCGTACACAAAGCCTGACAGCTTTCAACTGTTCTATACTTCTTTGATGTTTTGACAGTAGCGATTTTACCTGAAAACGAAATATCAGCCTTTGGTGTAAAGTTCATATCTGCAGCAAAAGCAGGGAAAGCAAATAACAAAGCTGTGATAGTAAAAATTGATGTAAGTTTTTTCATGTTTATACCTTATATAGGGGATTTAATT
>CAYXZT010000110.1:0-2136 GCA_964469915.1 uncultured Gammaproteobacteria bacterium | reverse complement strand
CTTTTTGGGTTTTTTATAAATCAAAATTAATAGGGTTAATCTTCTTTTTTATCTTCCTCTACTATTTCATCTTTCGTGTCTTCTTTCGCTACTAACGCTTTAACAGATAATTTCATCTTGCCTCTATCAAAACCAATAAGTTTGACATCAAGTTCTTGGCCTTCTGATAAAACCTTACTCACATCTTCTGTTCTCTCATGAGCTATCTCTGATATGTGAAGCAATCCATCTTTGCCAGGAAGAATATTTACAAAGGCTCCAAAGTCTACAATTTTTACAACTGTACCTTTGTATACCTTATCTAATTCTGGCTCTTCTAAGATACCTTCAATGATTTCAAGACATTCTTGCATTGATGTTTGATTCTGCCCAAAAACAGATACAGTTCCGTCATCACTGACATCTACAGTTGCGCCAGTTTTTTCTTGCATTCCTTTAATAACAGCTCCACCTTTTCCAATGATTTCTTTAATTTTGTCTTTATCAACCATAAATGTTTTCATTGCAGGTGCATTTTCGGATAACTCTTTTGGAGTTGATATGGCTTCATTCATTATTCCTAGAATGTGATTAATAGCAGTCTTAGCTTTTGTTAAGGCTGACTCCATTATATCTGCAGTGATTCCTTGAATTTTGATATCCATTTGAAGAGCTGTGATACCATCAGCAGTACCAGCAACTTTAAAGTCCATATCACCTAGATGATCTTCATCACCAAGGATATCTGTTAGGACAGCAAAATCATCTCCTTCTTTAATTAGACCCATTGCAATACCTGCAACTGGACTAGATAAAGGAACACCTGCATCCATTAATGATAGAGATGTACCGCAAACAGATGCCATGGAGCTTGATCCATTAGATTCTGTTATTTCAGATACAACTCTCATGGTATAACCAAAGTCCTCAACATCAGGCAGTACGGCTTTGATAGCCCTCTTCGCTAGATTACCGTGTCCTATCTCTCTTCTTTTAGGCCCTAAAGGCATCCCAATTTCACCAACACTATATGCAGGGAAATTATAATGAAGCATAAAATTATCAGTGCCTTGTCCTTCTATTGATTCAATTCTTTGAGCGTCTCTTGATGACCCCAAAGTTGCAACAACAATTGCTTGTGTCTCTCCTCTTGTAAAAAGAGATGAGCCATGAGCACTAGGTAATACATCGGTCTCGATAAAAATTGGTCTCACTGTATCTGTATCTCTTCCATCAATTCTTGGTTGATTGCTTAAAATATTTTTTCTAACAATATCTTTCTCAAGATTTTTAAAGGCTCCTAAAATCTTACCAAGTTGAATTTCATCAGCATCTGGATAGGATTCAACAATACTATCTTTAATAGCTCCAATTGCTGCAGTCCTTTCTGATTTATCTTTTATTGTGAACGCACTTGTTATTTGATCAGAATACTTCTCAGTTAATTCAGCAGAATACACTGGCGTTTCTTCATCTGAATTTACTACCCAGTCTTCTTTTCCAGCTTTTTCTTTAAGTTCAGTACATGCTTTAATAACAGTTTGCATCTCTTGATGACCGAATAGAACAGCACCTAGCATTAAGTCTTCATTAAGCTCTTTAGCTTCAGACTCTACCATAAGGACAGCTTTTTCTGTTCCAGCAACAACCATATCTAAATATGAATCTTCTAACTCTTCATATGAAGGATTAAGAACATAGTTACCATCAATAAATCCAACTCTTGCTGCGCCCATTGGACCATCAAAAGGGACTCCAGCAACACATAATGCAGCTGATGCACCAATCATTGAAGCAATATCAGGATTTTGTTCTTTTCCTGAAGACATTACAGTACAAAAAATTTGCACCTCATTTTTGAACCCTTCAGGGAAAAGAGGTCTGATTGGTCTATCAATTAATCTTGATGTTAATGTCTCTCTTTCTGTTGGACGAGCCTCTCTTTTAAAAAACCCTCCAGGTATTGTTCCTGTTGCATAAAATTTTTCTTGATAAAAGACAGCCAAAGGAAAGAAATCCTTCTTTGGATCAGCCTCTTTTTTTGCAACTACTGTAGTAAGTACTACAAGGTCTCCGATTGTAACAACCACTGCTGCAGTTGCTTGTCTTGCAACTTTATTTGTTTCTAATTTTACTAATTGATTTCCGTACTGAAAT
>CAYXZT010000109.1:0-2145 GCA_964469915.1 uncultured Gammaproteobacteria bacterium | reverse complement strand
ATATTTAATATTTGATATTCAGTCATTATTTCTCCCTATTAATAAAATAAATGACCTTATTTATATCATATATAGAATAGAAGGGTCCAATGTAACCATATATATCACTTCGCATAATATATATTATGTTTAATATTATATCGGTTTATTATGCTTTATTGTAAAGCTATGGGTATCAGATAATTTATAGTTTCTTGATTTAACAGTATTTACATAGATAAATTTAGCTTCTATTTGATTAGATTCGATAGTTAATTTTACAAAGCCTTTTCCAGAACCATTTGTCCACTTAAGGTTTTTATTATATTTAATAAAATCTTTATCAATATCTACTGTCTTACTTCTAAATATGTCGACTGAGTTTGGTGATGTTATTGAAGGTGCAGCAATCTCTACACCAATAAAATTGTGCATATCATTATATAAATTTGAAATCCATGAGTTATGCGTATCTCCTGTAAGGACTATGCTGGATTGTGATTTAGATAGTATTTTCAATAATTTATTTCTTTCTCTTGGATAACCATCCCATGAATCAGTATTATAAGGAATATCCATTCCACCAATTTTTAAGTATTTATGTAAAAAATTGGGAAATAGGTTTTTATCTAATTTAGAAAATATTTTAGGTAATACAGTTGGTGAAAGAAGGATTTGTTGGCCAATAACTGACCATTTAAAGTTCTTATTGATATTTTTATCTAACCATTTAAATTGTTCGGTACCTACGAGATTTCTTTTCTTTTGAAGATCTTTTATATATTGTTTTTTATTAAAAGTAGTATTCTTAAAATAATCATCTAAATTTAGTTGTTTATCTCTATATATAGATCTTGTATCTAGCATAAATAATTGAAATAAAGTGCCTATTTCAAACTTTCTCCATATTTTTAATTTTGAATTTGATTCTCTTATTGGCATCCATTCATAATATGCTTTTAATGCATTTGCCTTTCTGGTTGCAAAATATCCCTCATCATAAGAGTGGTTTTCAGCACCATTTTTCCATGAATCATTGGCAAATTCATGATCATCCCAAACTGGAATCATTGGTTTTTGTGAATGTAATAATTGGAGATCTTTATCAGATTTATAAAGTGCATGACGTCTTCTGTAATCATCTAGACTAACTATCTCACTAATTGGATCAACTACCCTATTCAGCTTTTTAGCATCCTCTGTAGCGTAGCCATCTGCCCCATATTCATATAAATAGTCACCTAAATGTAATACTAGATCAATATCATCATCAAGAGCTATCTCTCTATATGCATTAAAAAAACCAGCTGGATAATTAGAACAACTACAAAAAGCTAAATTAAATTTATCTGGGTTTGAGATTGGCAAGGTTTTGGTTTTGCCAACTGGAGAAAAATTATTATTCACAAAAAAACGATAATATATAGATTCTGCGTTATATTTTAAGGGAATTTTTGCATCTATTTTTACTGTAAAATTATTATAACTATGTGATTTAGTCTTTCCGTTACTTATGACATTAGAGAAGTCTTTTTTATTAGATATTTGCCAGTCTACATCTATTTTAAGATTTGTATTTTTTGTAATTTTTGTCCAAATTATTATATTGCTATGAGTTGGGTCACCACTTGCAACACCATGGTTAAATGATACTTTTTCATTATTAATATTTTGTGAAAAAAGTTTGGTATTAAATATGGATAGAAACCCTAAAAATTTAATAAAAGATCTTCTTTCCATAGACAGAAATATAACATTCAACAGGATTTAAAAGTTAATTAAATCTTAAATTGAACAAGGTAACTTATGCAAAAATTATTTTGATTTATGGCCTGGAGTTAGATTAGAAGATTCAATACCTGCTATTGCACAAATTTCATCTTGATCAGAAACATCACCTGTAACACCAACAGCGCCTATATTCTTACCATCTTTTTGAATCAACATTCCACCAGGTGTTGGAACAAGCTTGCCGCCTGCCATTGTTTGCATTCCAGTAACTGCTGGGGCTAATCGTGGCTGTCCTTCAAAAACATCTCTCAATGTATTAGATGAAACGTTAAAAGCTAAGCATGTCCATGCTTTTGCATATGCAATATCAGATCTTATTAGTCCTGAGCCCTCTTCTGATAATGATGCCCTAACCACACCTGCTACATCAACAAC
>CAYXZT010000108.1:0-2194 GCA_964469915.1 uncultured Gammaproteobacteria bacterium | reverse complement strand
ATTATTACTGAGAAACTATTATGAAAAATATATTTATAACTATAACTTTTTTTATTAGCCTAACCGTTACGGGAGAAACTCACACAGTTAAAATGCTTAACCAAGGCCCTGAAGGCATTATGGTTTTTGAGCCATCTGTTCTTGATGTTAATGTTGGCGATATTGTTATCTTTGAGGCGACAGATGCTGCTCATAACTCTGAATCAATCGAAGGCATGCTCCCAAATGGTGCAACATCATGGAGCGGACCTCTAAGTAAAAATATCAGCGTTACATTTGATGTGCCAGGTATTTATGGCTATCAATGCACTCCACATTTTATGATGGCTATGGTTGGGCTCATTAGAGTAGGAAATAATGTTGATAATCTTGAGTCAGTAAAAGCTGTTGCAAAAATTAAGAAATCTTCATTTGTTATGAACAAAGATAGACTGGATTCGTATATAAATAGTCTTTGATAAAAGTTTTTTATAAGTTAGCCAGCCACCTCTTTCCATACAAACAATTTGGTGGATACTAGCATCCCAATAACTATCCAGATCGCTATACCAATAAAATTTAAATAAACATCGACTAACTGTAATCCATCATTAGCAATAGATCTCATTGCATCAGCTACCAAGGTTAGAGGTAAGATTTCAGCAAATGGTTGAATGAATACAGGCAAAGATTCTAAAGGAAAAAAAACTCCTGATAGAACTAGTTGAGGATATATAAATATTGTTGCCATGACTCCAACACTTTCTTGTGTTTTTGCTAGACTGCCTAATGAAAATCCTAGGGTTAAAAACATAAGAACACCTAAAACTATCACGAAATATAAATTAAAAATATTGCCAACCATATTTGCATCTAAAATAAATAAAGCAAAACTAAAAATGATACTCAACTGACCCAAAACTATTACCATTCTTGCTAATACTATCGCTATAACAAAATCAATAGGTTTTATTGGAGTAACAAAAAGGCGTTTAAGAATACCCCTTCGTCTAAATTCAACCACATTAAAACCACTTCCAGCAATGCTTAAGTTCATTAACATAAAAGCCATAATTCCTGGCAAAAGAAAATCAATATAAGTCAATGTTCTTGATTTGATATCTTCAACTACCAATTCAAACATAGGAATATTGCCAGTGATTTTACGCTCAATAGACAAGAGGGATTGATTAAGAATTGGTTCCATGGTCTGAATGAATTGTGTCTGAGATTTATCTACTAAAAGCTTAATATCTATATTATCTTCATCAATATTCATGCCTTTAGGAATAATTAACATAATCATCAAGTCGCCATTAATTAAATCTGTTCGTAATTTATCTTCACTATCTTGTATAACATTGAATAGCTTATTCGAAGTCAATTGTTCAATGAGTTCTTGGGATAAGTTTGATTCAGAATTGTTAACTAAACCAATATCTATAGGATCGGTATCGCCATCATTAAGTCCAACTATTCCTAAAATTAGAAGGGGGAGGATGAGACTAAAAATAATATATTGCTTATTTCT
The DNA here is from genome assembly GCA_964469915.1 of uncultured Gammaproteobacteria bacterium. Taxonomy (GTDB): domain Bacteria; phylum Pseudomonadota; class Gammaproteobacteria; order Magnimaribacterales; family D2472; genus SCGC-AAA076-P13. The sequence goes on along the minus strand of CAYXZT010000108.1, from coordinate 684 downwards.
TAAAAAAATTTGAATAAAGACTTTTGTTAGATAGGCTTGAGGTTTATTAAGCATATTAATCCCTTAATCCATGGCCAGTTAAAGCTATAAATACATCTTCCATATTTCCACTAATGACTTCTCTTTGCTTATCTGGGGCGTATTGTAATATTAAATTTTGAGGGGTATCTTCAGCAATAATTTTTCCATAATCCATTATGGCTATCCTTTGGCATAATATTTGAGCTTCTTCCATATTGTGAGTAGTTAAAACTATGGTCATTCCTGTTTTATTTAGATCTAATACCAGGTCCCACAAGCTACGCTTTGCTTGAGGATCTAGGCCTGTAGTTGGTTCATCTAAAAATAGCACTAATGGGTTATTAACCAATGCACAGGCAATAGAAAATCTTTGTTTTTGACCACCCGATAACTCATTTGCTTTTGCATTGGCCTTGTCCCCTAAGTTGACTTTATTTAAGAGTTCCATGGGGTCATTTGATAGACTATATAGGGCGCTAAATAAGTTTAGTAGTTCACATAGACTCATATTATCGAAATATTCATTTGCTTGAAGCTGCACTCCGATGACCTGCTTTACTTGATAAGGGTTAATACTTACATTAATCGAATTAATAAGAGCTGTTCCCTCATCTATATCTTTAAGACCTTCTAACATTTCAAGTGTTGTAGTTTTTCCTGCTC
>CAYXZT010000107.1:0-2208 GCA_964469915.1 uncultured Gammaproteobacteria bacterium | reverse complement strand
GGAAATCCTGTAGCTTTTGAGGCAAGTGCTGAAGACCTGCTAACTCTTGGATTCATTTCAATGACTACCATCTTTCCATTTTCTGGATTAATGGCGAACTGAACATTTGACCCCCCAGTATCAACACCAATTTCTCTGAGTATCTTGAAAGATGCATTCCTCATTATCTGATATTCTTTATCAGTGAGTGTTTGAGCTGGAGCAATAGTTATAGAATCTCCAGTATGGACTCCCATTGGATCAAGATTCTCAATAGAGCAAACAATAATGCAGTTATCCTCACAATCTCGAACAACCTCCATTTCAAATTCCTTCCAACCAATCAATGACTCATCAATAAGAAGCTCATCGGTAGGTGATAGCTCAAGACCTTTCTCACAGATGTTTTTGAATTCATCAATATTGTAAGCAATGCCTCCTCCAGTTCCTCCCATAGTAAAAGATGGCCTGATAATACATGGAAAGCCTATTCGTTCTTGAACACTAAGAGCCTCTTCCATGGAGTGGGCAATACCAGAATTTGGAGTTTCAATACCTATTCCCTGCATAGTTTCATCAAAAAGCTGTCTATCTTCTGCTTTATCGATAGCTTCTCTATTTGCACCAATCAAGGTAACCCCATGTTTTGCTAAAACTCCTTCTTTATCTAAGCTTAGCGCAGTATTCAAGGCTGTCTGTCCTCCCATTGTAGGAAGAATGGCATCTGGTTTTTCTTGCTCAATTATTTTTTCAACTGACTGCCAATGAATTGGTTCTATATATGTAGCATCTGCTAGAAGCGGGTCTGTCATAATCGTTGCAGGATTTGAGTTAACTAAAATAACTCTGTAACCTTCTTCTTTAAGAGCTTTACAGGCCTGTGCACCTGAATAATCAAATTCACATGCTTGGCCAATAATGATAGGGCCTGCACCTATAATGAGAATAGATTCTATATCACTACGTTTTGGCATATCTTTCTATCAATGATTTAAATTGGTTAAATAAAATTTGAATTTCTTGAGGTCCGGGGCTTGCTTCTGGATGCCCTTGAAAACTAAAAGCTGGAGCATCTTGAAATTCTATTCCCTGAAGAGATTGATCAAAAAGTGAAATATATGAAACTTTGATATTGCTAGGGAGTGAATTGACATCTACTGCAAACCCATGATTTTGACTAGTAATCATTACTTCTTTAGTTTCAGTATTTTGAACAGGATGATTAGCGCCATGATGGCCAAATTTCATCTTGTGTGTTTTTGCTCCACCCGCAATTTCCAATAATTGATGCCCAAGACAGATCCCAAAAATAGGAATTTTAATTTCTAAGAATTTTTTTATGTTCTCTATAGCATATCTGCATGGCTCTGGATCGCCAGGCCCATTTGATAAAAATATCCCACTAGGAGAAAGTTTCATTACATCTTCGAAGGGAGTTTGAGCGTTTACCACGTAAACTTCACCAACATAATCAGACAATAATCTAAGTATGTTTGTTTTAATTCCAAAGTCATACGCAACAACAGGTCCTTTAATTTTTTGAGCTTCAGTATATTCAGGCCAAACACCTTTATTCCATCTATACCCATCGATAGAAGAGACTTCCTGTGCTAAATCAAGCCCTTCAAGCCCAGAAAAAGTTTTAGCATTTTTAATCGCCTCAGATTCAGAGATTAATCCAAGAGATGCAATACAGCATGACATTGAGCCTTTTTCTCTAATTATTGAAGTAATCTGTCTAGTATTAATGCCTGATATAGCCATAACACCCTGCTCTTTTAAAAAATCTTCAAGAGTTTTTTGAGACCTCCAATTACTTGGTTTAGTACAAAATTCTTTAACTACAAGTCCTGATGCATGAATTGCATTAGATTCATGATCTTCTTCATTGATACCAGTATTACCTATGTGCGGGTGCGTGAAGGTTATAATCTGTTTTTTGTATGATGGATCTGTGATGATTTCCTGATATCCGGTCATAGATGTATTAAATACTATTTCACCAATATCAACTTTTTCTTCACCAAAACCCTTGCCATGGAATATACTGCCATCCTCTAATACTAAAATAGAATCAAAAGACATTATAGTTCTCTCCTTAATGGAAAGATTGAAGAGGAATAAAAGTTATATCTTGTAAAAGAAATTTTGGAATTTAATGAGCTAAAATATCGTGCTGGCATTAAAATTGTACTTTATAGACTTAGGAGCCAACTGTCTATAAAAAAT
>CAYXZT010000106.1:0-2215 GCA_964469915.1 uncultured Gammaproteobacteria bacterium | reverse complement strand
GCATCTGAAATAACTAAAGATGATGCATTAGATGCAACTTCTTTAACTTCACCAACTATTCTTTCTTTTTCACTTTTTGATAACGCCACAGCAATTCTCCTGTTTAAGCCTTTCGGCCATTCGGCGACAAATTGCAAAATTACAATTTGAACACCACCTACGTAGGAAATTAAGTCTTACGACACCTACGGTCTTTGACGGCTGCGTAAACGCAACTATCTAGCTATATAATTTCTTATAAAGCTAAAACTTATACCAGCTCTGATGAGTTAATTTTTATTCCAGGTCCCATAGTGCTACTTAAAGCAATATTACCTATATAAACTCCTTTAGCAGAGGCAGGTTTTAATTTTTTTAATTCTTCTAATAAAGCAGTTGCATTGGATTGTATTTTTTCAACATCAAAGGAAACCTTCCCAATACTTCCATGAATAATTCCGTTCTTATCAGTTCTAAATCTAACTTGTCCCGCTTTGACATTGTTAATAGCTGTTGCAACGTCGTCTGAAACGGTTCCTGTTTTTGGATTTGGCATTAAACCTTTTGGTCCTAGAACTTGTCCTAGCTTTCCGACAACTTTCATGGCTGCATTTGTTGATATTACAACATCAACCGTAATTTCTTCTTTAGTAAACTTTTCAGCAAGATCATCCATTCCGATGTGCTCAGCCCCCGCAGCTTTAGCTGCCTCAGCTTGATCGCCATCTGCAAAGACAGCAACAGTAACTTCTTTTCCAAGACTATTAGGAAGAGTAACAGCGCCTCTGACATTCTGATCAGACTTATTAGGGTCTACTCCTAACCTGATTGCTATATCAACGGATTCTTCAAATTTATTTGATTTAACAGATTTAAGAATTTCTAAAGCATCAGCCATTGAATATGTCATCTCAGGATCAACTTTTTCAAGAATAGTTTTTTGTTTTTTAGTTACTTTACTCATAGATCTACCTCAACTCCCATACTTCTAGCTGTACCAGCTATAATTAGAACAGCAGCATCAATATCATTTGAATTGAGATCTGGTTCTTTTTGTTTTGCTATATCTTCTAGTTGTGCTCTTGTTAATTTACCAACTTTTTCTCTATTCGGCTCACCGCTTCCTTTTGCAATACCTAAAGTTTTTCTAATCAAAACTGCAGCAGGAGGTGTTTTAACAACAAATGTAAAAGATTTATCTTCATACACAGTAATTACAACTGGAAGAGGCATTCCTTTTTCAGCGCTCTGTGTTTCAGCATTAAACGCATTACAGAAATCCATAATATTAACACCGACTTGACCTAAAGCTGGTCCAACTGGTGGACTAGGGTTAGCTCCGCCAGCAGGGATTTGTAATTTAAGAATATTTGCTACTTTTTTTGCCATTATGTTTTCTCTATTTGAATAAACTCAAGATCAACAGGTGTCGCTCTTCCAAGAATTTGGACCGAAACTTTCACCATATTTCTCTCGTAATCTACATTTTCTACAACACCATTAAAGTCATTAAATGGTCCGTCACAGACTCTAACCACTTCTCCAGGCTCATATATTGTTTTTGGTGCTGGTGCATCTTCACCAACTTCTATTCTATTGATGATACTGTTAACATCATCTTCAGAGATTGGCAGCGGCCTATCTTTGGTACCGCCAACAAAACCCGAAACTCTTGGAGTCGATTGGACTAATTGCCAAGAATCATCTTCAAGTAACATTTCTATTAAAATATATCCTGGAAAAAACTTTCTTTCAGTAGTTTTCTTTGTACCACCTTTTAGTTCAACAATTTGCTCAGTAGGTATTAAGATTTCACCAAATTTTTCTGATAGTCCGTTAAGCTCAATTTTTTCTTCTAAAGCTATTTTTACTTTCTGCTCGTATCCTGAATAAGCTTGTATTACGTACCAATCCATATTTTTAACCCAATACCAATTTTGTTAAGAATGTTAATAACGATTCTAAGCCCCAAAATATTAGGCAAAGAACGATGATTGAGATGAATACTACTAAAAATGTTTGTGTTGTCTCTAACCTTGTTGGCCAAACAACTTTTCTTATTTCTGTTCTAGACTCACGAATAAGCTTTATAGCATTTGATCCAAAATTGGTAATAGATAAAACCACTAGACCAATAATGAATAGAAATACAACACCAAGAACTCTGTATAAAAAAGCTATTTCTACAAAATAACTATTTCCAACAACAGCTGCTGCAAATACGGAAAGAGCAATA
>CAYXZT010000105.1:0-2225 GCA_964469915.1 uncultured Gammaproteobacteria bacterium | reverse complement strand
TCAAAAACATCAAATTCTAATAAATCAGGTAAATTTACTTTTAAGGGAATTTCAGCACATGCTGCAGGCTCGCCTGAGTTGGGCAGATCAGCATTAGATGGTGTGGAGGCTATGAATATGATGGTTAATATGATGAGAGAGCATGTACCACAAGAATCAAGGCTGCATTATGTCATTACTAAAGGCGGACTTGCTCCAAACGTAGTACCTGACTTGGCAGAAGTTTATTACTATGTGAGACACCCTAAAATGCAAATGGTTGATGAGTTGTTTCAAAGAGTTGTGAAAGCAGCAAATGGTGCAGCTGAAGGAACTGAAACCACAATGACTTATGAGGTTATGCATGGAAATTATTCTTTGTTACCAAATGATGTAATACAAAAAAAAATGCACTCTAATTTACAAATGTATGGAGGTATTAGTTATACAGAAACTGAGAATGATTATGCTAAGACCATTTATAAGACATTTGTAAAACCATCCAATGAGATTGGCTCACAAGAAAACGTTCAACCCTATATAACTTCTCATAGTTATGGATCAACAGATGTTGGCGATGTTAGTTGGTTGGTCCCAACAGCAGGCATAAGAACTGCAACATGGGTCCCTGGTACTGCGGCTCATTCATGGCAAGCTGTATCAGCTGGAGGAACATCTATTGGTATAAAAGGAGCTGAGCTGGCTGCAAAAACTATAGCTTCAACAGCTATAGATATATACAAAGATCAGTCATTGATAATATCTGCGAAAGCTGAGCTTGAGAGAAGAGTCGGTAAAGATTTTAAATACAAAGCTCTGCTTGGAGATAGGCAGCCGCCATTAGATTATAGAAAAAACTAATTACTGAATAGAAACAGCCGCATTAGGCCTTCTTAAATCAGCATACCCATATCGAACCTCATCAACGATATGAATGCTCTGTGTACTTCCCATAGTTTTATTAGGCTCAGGATTATGGCCTATTACTTTAAGTTTTTTGACAATATCACTACTGATAGTCGTTTCATAATCTAAACCTTTGTATGGCCAATCTTTATGTATTCTTGGTAGCATTGTTGCGCTACCAATGTTGAGATCAAAATCAATCACACCTGAAATAACTCTTAATATTGCAGCAGGAATATATGAGCCACCTGGTGATCCAGTTATCAGCATTAATTCATTATCCTTATTAAATACCATGGTTGGTGCCATGGTGCTCATAGGCCTTTTTCCTGGCTCATATTTATTAGCAGGACTGCCAACTCTTCCATTAACCGATTTATCCCCAAACCTATAGGCAAAATTATTCATTTGATTATTCATCAATTTTCCAGTGCCTGGAATAGTAACTCCAGAGCCAAAAGAATATCCAAGAGTATATGTATTGGAAACAGCATTTCCGTCTTTATCAATTATAGAATAATGAGTAGTATCTCTGCTTTCATTAACAACTTTCAAAGGTTTAATCTGAGAGCTAGGAGTAGCTTTTTTTGCATTTATGCCTTTTAAAAATTCCTTGGTTCTCTTTTTAGATAAGAGATTGTCAATTGGTACATTATAAAAAGATGGATCACCAATATGATGAGAGCGATTATTATGTCCTCTTCTTAAAGCTTCAGCCATAAGGTGATAAGTTGAAGTTGAATTACTATTATTTTTTTTAAGATTAAAGTTATTTAAAATATTTAAAGAAGTAAGTAAAACCATTCCACCTCCTGAAGGAGGACCAGCAGTTAGAACTAAGTTTCCTCTATAGCGCGTCATTATTGGTGAGCTGTTATTTACTTTATAGTCACTAAAATCAGAATCTTTTAGAAAGCCATTGTTATCTTTCATTGCCTTCAAGAATTTTTCTTTTATTTCACCTTTGTAAAACCCATCAACTCCATTTTTAGCAATAATCTCAAATGTATTAGCTAAATCATTTCTTATCATTCTAGTCCCAACGGCAATTGGCTTTCCGTCTGAGAAGTATATTTTTTTTGATTCTTTATCTTTGCTTAATTGTGGCGTGCTTTCGATTGCTTTATTCAGATCATAGCTAACAATAATACCTTCTCTGGCTTGCTTAATTACTGGCTCTAAAATCTCTTCAAGTGAAAGAGTTCCAAAATTTTTATGCGCATCTAAAAGGCCTGCAACAGTACCTGGAAGTGCTGAAGCTTTATAACCTTCTTTTACAATACTAAAGTCAACTTTTGAATAATCTTTTGGTAAATTATATTTTTTGAAAATATCTTTAA
>CAYXZT010000104.1:0-2352 GCA_964469915.1 uncultured Gammaproteobacteria bacterium | reverse complement strand
AGTGAACTAAAGACTATAGCTGGAAACCTGCTTAATAAAGAAATTCTTATAGCAGGAACTTCATACAATGTTATAGGTATTTTAAAAGAAGAAGGATCAACTGGATGGCAGAATCCAGATGAAGAACTATACATACCTCTTTTAACTGGTGCACAAAGGGTGTTTGGAACGCCTAATGTTGATTCAATTAATGTAGGTATCTCTAATGATGTTAATGTTGATGAGGTTATGATGTCTATTGAGCAAATACTCAGAGCTAAACATGACATAGGACCTGGCCAGGACAATGACTTTAGAATTAGTGACTATAGTCAGTTCGCTGATTTAAGAAGACAAGCAACCGGGATATTTACATTATTGATTGCTGCAATAGCAGGGATTAGTCTTGTGGTTGGAGGTATTGGCGTTATGAATATAATGCTTGTATCTGTAACTGAAAGAACTAGAGAAATTGGACTAAGAAAAGCACTTGGTGCAACTCATAGAGCAATTATGCTTCAGTTTGTAGTAGAGGCAATACTTCTTTGTGTTATAGGTGGCATGATAGGTTTGGCCTTTGGTACATCTATACTTTGGATCACTGCAACATTATTTGATTGGCCATTTGCTCTTCCTTTTGGAGCAATGGTTGGTTCTATAACATTCTCTGCATTAGTTGGATTATTTTTTGGCATTTGGCCAGCAAGAAAGGCTGCAAAGCTAGATCCAGCTACTTCTTTAAGGTATGAGTAATCTAAAGGTTATTCAGCTATTACCTGAGCTTAATTTTGGTGGAGTTGAAAGGGGAGTTAAAGATTTCTCAAAAGCTTTAGTCGATAGAGGCCACCAATCAATAGTTATTTCAAATGGTGGATTGCTTCAAGAAGAAATAGAGAATAATGGAGCAAAGCACATAAACTTGCCAATTCACAAGAAAAGAATTTCTTCGTTATTTTTAGCATCACAACTTAAAGAAATTTATGAAAAAGAAAAGCCGGATATCGTTCATATTCGCTCAAGAATGCCTGCATGGATAAATTTCTTTGCTTTTAAGAAATTAAAAAAAAGACCACTACTAATTTCAACTTTTCACGGTCTCTATAGCACGCCAATTTACAGTCAGGTAATGTCAAAAGTTGACCACACAATATCAATTTCTAATACCGTAAAAAACTATATTCAATCGACCTATAAGATGACTGATGATCAAATTACCATCATCCCCAGGGGTTGTGATTCTGATCAATTTAATAAGGAGGGTATTGAGGAGTCGTGGCTTAGTAAATGGTATGAAGAGTTTCCCCAAACCCAAGGAAAGAAGATTTTGACCTTACCAACTCGTATTACAAAATGGAAAGGTGTTGATAGTTTTATTGATTTAGTTGAGTCGCTAGATGATGATGATTTACATGCTTTGGTTGTTGGCCCAGTTTCGGATTCAAAGAGAAAATACTACGAATCATTAGTTAATAAAGTTCATGAAAAGTCGCTCAGTAATAAAATAACTTTTACAGGCTCAAGAAAAGATATTGCAAACATATATAAATTTTCTGATGTGGTTTATAACCTATCTATTCAGCCAGAACCTTTTGGCAGAACTACTATTGAGGCAATTAGTTGCGGGTCTGCAGTGGCAGGATGGAGGCATGGTGGCACACAAGAAATTCTAGAAGAGCTTTTTCCTCAAGGTTTAGCCGAGCTTAATAATATAAAGGAACTAAAAGATATAACCTTAGATATTCTTAGAAGCAATCAAAAGCCATTAGAAAATATTTTTACTTCGGAAAGAATGATAGATTCTACTATTAATCTTTATTATGACTTGCTTAATAAGTCCTCATAAATAGTAAATACCTTTTTTGCCTTCTTCTCTAGAGAAAACTCTTCAGCCACATATTGGTAGATGGAATCTTGTTTAAAGCTTGCATATATCCATCTATTAATTAATTTTTTAAGCGAATCCAAATCATCCGGTTCGGCAAGAAGCTCTTCAGGAAGTATTTGCTCCATATGACCAACTCTCGTTGATATAACTGGAATTTGTAAGTAGAGAGCTTCTAAAGCAACCCTTGGCCCACCTTCACGTCTTGATGAGATTATCAAAAGAGACGCTTTTTTATAGAAATCAATAAGTTTTTCTTTAGAAACTGAATTTACAATTGTGATTTTATCGCTCAAGTCATTATCAGATATTAATTGATTTAGTTTTGTGTATTCAGGACCATCACCAATTATTAGTAGTTTCTTATCTATCCCAACCCAAGACTTGATTAGTAAATCAAATCCTTTTACTGGCTCGAGCCTCCCAATAGCCAGGGTATATTCATTGGTCTTTTCAATGCTTTTTGGTAGAGCAGGGTGCCACCAATTCTC
>CAYXZT010000103.1:0-2385 GCA_964469915.1 uncultured Gammaproteobacteria bacterium | reverse complement strand
AATACTTTAATGAAAATAGATTAATCCAAGATGATGAGGTATCTATTTCAAATGGAGCAATTAAAGGCTGGACAAGAAGAAATCGCTTTTACTTTTATCAACTTAAATGCGTCAGTGCACATTATGATTTTAGTCTTACTACAAAATGGAAAGACTACCCTCAAAATATCAAAGATGTAATTCTGTGGGGTTCAAAAGAAAAAATTGACTTCTCGCATAGATTTAGAAGTGGGAGCAGGATTGTTAGAAAGCATAGGTTTGAAGGAATTATTCCAAGCACTGAAAGAAGATTTAAAGAGACTGATTCAGACTTTATTAGGGATGAATTATCAAAACTAATGTCTAAAAGCTCATGTGATGAGTGTGGTGGTTCCCGACTGAATACTCAGTCAAGAAATGTTTTTATTAACAAAACACAAATTCATTCAATCACCGGTATGCGAATTAATGATGCTTTGAGTTTTGTAAAAAATATGAAGCTTAAAGGAGCAAAAAAGGAAATAGCAGAAAAAATTCTTAAAGAAATTACAGAAAGACTAACTTTTCTTGAAGATGTTGGATTGAACTATCTAACACTTGAAAGAAGTGCTGATACATTATCTGGTGGCGAAGCTCAAAGAATAAGATTGGCAAGCCAAATTGGTTCAGGATTAGTTGGTGTTACTTATGTTCTTGACGAACCTTCAATAGGTCTTCATCAAAGAGACAATGAAAAATTAATAAAAACTCTCAATAACCTTAAAAACCTAGGTAATACTGTAATAGTTGTTGAGCATGATGAGGAAGCAATTAGGTGTGCGGATCATATTATTGATATAGGTCCAGGGGCTGGCAAACATGGTGGAGAAATATGTGCTGAAGGTGATCTTAAAGCAATACTCAGTAATAAAAACTCTATAACAGCTAAATATTTAACAGGTGAGAAAGGAATCAAAGTGCCTGCGAATAGAGTTGCACCAAGCGATAAAAAAATAAAAATTGTTAATTCCTGTGAAAATAATCTGCAAAATATCTCAGCAGAAATACCTATAGGCATTTTTACATGCATCACAGGAGTTTCAGGGTCTGGAAAATCATCTCTGATAAATCAAACCTTACTTCCAATTAGTTCTTTTATGCTCAATAAAGCAAAGCTTAGTAAAGAAATTAAATGCGATAAGATTGATGGGCTTGAGCACTTAGATAAAGTAATTAGCATTGATCAATCTCCAATAGGAAGAACTCCAAGATCTAATCCTGCTACATATACTGGACTATTTTCATACATAAGAGATCTTCTATCGCAAACTATTGAAGCTAAATCTAGAGGATATAAGCCTGGTAGATTCAGTTTTAATGTAAAAGGTGGCAGATGTGAGGCATGCCAAGGAGATGGCATGACAAAAGTTGAGATGCATTTCTTGGCTGATGTTTATGTAAAGTGTGATGTATGTGAGGGAGATAGATACAACGAACAAACCTTAGAAGTTAAATACAAAGAAAAGAATATTAGCGATATTTTAAATATGACTGTCGAGGAGGCATTAGATTTTTTTGATGCGCTTCCTGCTTTGAAAAAAAAGCTTGTGACTTTAGATGATGTGGGTCTAGGCTATATAACTTTAGGACAATCTGCTACAACCCTATCAGGGGGAGAAGCTCAGAGAATTAAGCTTGCTAAAGAATTATCAAAGAGAAGTACTGGCAAAACTTTATTTATATTAGATGAGCCAACCACAGGCCTTCATTTTGCTGATATAGAGTTATTATTAAGAGTGCTAGATAGGCTAAAAAAACAGGGAAATACTATTGTTGTTATAGAACATAATCTGGATGTAATTAAAACTGCAGATTGGATAATTGATTTAGGACCAGAAGGAGGTAGTGATGGAGGTAGTATTGTTGCTGCAGGAACCCCTGAAGATGTTGCTAAAGTTAGCAACTCCTTCACAGGTCAATTTCTAGAAAAAATGCTTTAGACTATTAATTAAGCAGCTGTTTCTTCTTTTAATTCTGGAGCTTCTGAAGAACTAACTTCTCCAGTTGGTCTATCCACAAGTTCGATGTAAGCCATATCGGCTTTATCACCTGGTCTAAAACCAGCTTTTATAATTCTTGTATATCCACCCTTTCTATCTTTTGAATTTACAGATATTTCAGTAAACAATTTTGCAACTGCTGAATCTGATCTTAATCTGCTGAAAGCAAGACGTCTATTTGCAACAGTATCTTCTTTACCCAATGTAATCAGTGGTTCTATAACCTTTCTTAGCTCTTTTGCTTTAGGAAGAGTAGTTCTAATAATATCTTGCTCAATCAAAGCAATTGCTAAATTTTTTAGCAGAGCTTTTCTGTGAGATGAATTTCTATTAAGTTTTCTTCCTGCTTTTCTATGTCTCATTTTAT
>CAYXZT010000102.1:0-2412 GCA_964469915.1 uncultured Gammaproteobacteria bacterium | reverse complement strand
TTAGAGGTCCTGTAGAGTCGCATATTACTCCGGAAGCATGTCTTAGAATTGGCCATGCTACAGGAATAGTCATGAAAGAGCAGGGCTGGGGTACCGTTATGATTGGCAAAGACACTCGAGTTTCAGGCTATATGCTTGAGTCGGCTCTTCAAGCTGGTTTTATAGCTGCAGGAGTAAACGTTAGTTTATGTGGCCCGTTGCCTACTCCTGGTGTTGCATACCTAACAAGATCATTAAGACAGAAATTTGGTGTTGTTATAAGTGCTTCTCATAATGATTTCTTGGATAATGGAATAAAAATTTTTAACTCTGATGGTGAAAAACTATCTAGAGATCTAGAGCTAAAAATAGAAAAAATTCTTAATGGAAACTTAAATCCTGTAAAGACAGAAGAGCTCGGAAAAGCTTCAAGGTTCGATGAAGCTGGAGCTAGGTACATTGAATTTTGTAAGTCCACCGTTCCCTCAAATATATCTTTTTCATCCCTAAGAATTGTTTTGGATTGTGCGCATGGTGCTTGTTATAAAGTAAGCCCTAATGTTTTTAAAGAACTAGGTGCTGAAGTTATATCAATTGGTGTTGATCCAGATGGATACAATATAAATCATGAGTGTGGCTCAACTCACCCGGAATTAGTTCAAAAAGAAGTTATTAAGCAGAGAGCAGATTTTGGAATATCATTAGATGGTGACGGCGACAGAGTTATATTGATCGATAAGGAAGGCAATATTCTTGATGGAGATGACTTATTGTATATATTGGCTTTTTCAAACCCAAATAGAACAGGCGCATGGTCTGGTGTGGTAGGAACTTTAATGAGCAATTTAGGCCTTGAAGATGGAATAAAAAAGCTTGGTTATGACTTTAAAAGAGCTGATGTGGGTGATAAATATGTTAGCAAATTGTTAGCAAAAAATGGATGGCTCTTGGGCGGAGAAACATCTGGGCATATTATATGCAAAGACCTAATCAGCACTGGTGATGGAACAATTGCAGCTCTCAAGGTAATTTCTTCATTACTTATACTTGAAAAAGATCCTGCAGAGGTTTTGGCAAATTATAAAAAAATGCCACAAGTCAACTTAGCGGTAAAAGTAACAAACAAAGATGTTGTTAATGATAAAGATATTATAGAGCTTATCAAAAATGTAGAATCCGACATTACAGTAGGAAGAGTTCTTGTTAGACCATCTGGTACCGAAAATAAAATTAGGGTTATGGTAGAAGCTCCAGAAGAAAAAGTCGCTACGAAATATGCGAAAGATATAATATCTGCGATTCAAGCTAAACTTTAATACATGATTATTGCAAATTGGAAAGCAAATGGGAGTTTCTCGTCAAATATTGCTTGGTGCAGTAAATTTTCTCAACTTTTTTCAGATAACAACCATGAAGATATTGGTATAGCTCCATCCAATATTCACTTTAATCAAATTCAAAAATTTTTTGAGAATTCAAAATTAGCTGTAGGCCTTCAAGATATTGATTACATAGGAGGTGCCAGAACTGGCTCAATATCAGCATCAATTGCATCAGAGGCTGGTTGTATTTTTTCTTTATTAGGCCACTCAGAGAGAAGAGTTTTATTTAATGAGGGTAATGATCTTATTAATACAAAGATTAAAGCCGCCCTTAGTAATAACATTCAGCCTGTAGTTTGTATTGGTGAATCTGAAGAATGCTTTAAAGATGGCAAAACTAATGACTTTCTTAAGAATCAGATCATAACCGCACTTTCAGATGTTGTTGATGAAAATCAGGTTGTAATAGCGTATGAGCCAATATGGGCAATAGGTACAGGAAAAACTCCAACTCCAAAAGATATCAACTCGATTCACGAATTTATAAAAGATGTTGTACAATCCTCATCTGCAAATAATACGGAGCCAAAAGTTCTTTATGGTGGCAGTGTTACAAATGAAAACGCGGAAAGTTTTTTTTGTGAAAAGAGTGTTGATGGTGCCTTGGTTGGAGGCGCATCACTAAAAGCTGACACTTTTGCAGATATAGTAAAAATTTATAGAAGGGTAAAAAATAAAAATGATAATTCTAATTAAAATAGTTTGTATAGTTTTAGCAGTAGCAATAATTGCATTAGTTTTATTGCAACAAGGCAAGGGGTCTGATCTTGGCTCAGCCTTTGGTGGCGGCTCTTCAAACTCAATGTTTGGAGCATTAGGCCCATCAGATTTTCTGGGTAAATTGACATATATATTGGTAGCAATATGGTTAATACTAACTCTAGCCTTAGCCTACCTATATAAAAATCAGAATGCTACACAAATTTTTGATATACCTGAGCTAGACACTTCAGTACTTGAAATACCAGTAGACGAAGTGCCTGTCGAGTAAAAAATTATTGGTGCCGAAAGCGGGACTTGAACCCGCACGAGCTTTCGCTCACTAACCCCT
>CAYXZT010000101.1:0-2426 GCA_964469915.1 uncultured Gammaproteobacteria bacterium | reverse complement strand
GAAAACCGTCGTGCCTTCATCGGCACCGTGGGTTCGAATCCCACTCCCTCCGCCACTTTAAGAGCAACATATGACATCAGAAAAAGATTTATCAGATAGTTTTAAAGAGGTCCCACCATTTTTAGAAATTCTAGGCTTTAAGGGTGCAAAGCTCCTTGATGATGAATCATTTGTTTGTGATTTTTCACCTTCTGTCGATTTAACACATTCTAACGGCATGATTGTGCAGGGTGGCTTTGTTACAGGTATGCTCGATGCATGCATGGCCCAATTCATTATCTATAAGTATCAAGGCCAAAAAATTCCATTAACACTTGATATAGACGTAAAATTTTTTATGCCATGCGCTCCAGGAGATGTTAGGGCTATTTCAAAGATTACAAAAGAGGGAAAATCTATCTCCTTCACTGAAGCAAAGCTCTTTCAAAATGATAAATTAATAGCAATCTCTACAGCAACAAATAAAATAGTTCCTACTAAAATTTAATATATAATTTTTCAATGAATGATGAAAAGTTATATAAATTACTAGAATTTGTTAGACCTGTTAACTCATTTGAGAATTGCTCAATTCCGAATAAACCAGATTATTCTAATATGGATAATTGGGCTGCCTATCCTGAAAAAGATGGTCAACAATTCCATCTACCAGATAAGAATCTAAGTCTTAATAAAGCTGATAATGATGTTGATGTCTTTTATATTCATCCAACTGGTTTTTTTGAAAAGGTATGGAATTCAAATATGGATAAAACCAGAAGCGCGTATGAAAGAACAGAAATGATGCTTGGCAATCAAGTTTCTGCTTTTAATGATACTTGCAATATATATGCTCCTGAATATAGACAGGCTACATATTATTCATTTTTTGCAAAAGACACTGATGGAACTAAGGCATTAGACTTGGCATATGAAGATATTGAGAGTTCTTTTGATTATTTTTTAGAGAATTTTAATAACAACAAACCTTTTATTATAATGGGCCATAGCCAAGGTGCACTTCATTCGCATAGATTGATTGCTAATAAAATTCAAGGAACTGAGTTACAAAAAAGATTTATATGCGCTTATGCAATTGGATATATTATCCCAGTAAAACATTACAGTAATATGTTCCCTTTAATTCCAGAATCAAAATCTCCAACTGATTCTAATTGTATTATTAGCTGGTCAACTGTTGTTGAAGGGTTTAAGAGAGAAAGAGAAAAAACAGTTTTTTGGCAACCATCTGGTTGGTCATTTGAATTGATGAAACAAAAAATTGTAAGTACTAATCCTTATTCTTGGATGAATAACAGTAATTGGGTTGATCCTCCAGACTGTCATACATCGGTGATAACAAAATCACCAAATTTTGATTTTGCTGATCGCCTTTCTCTTAAGCATTCAGGAGCTAAAAAAAGTCTTGTTTATGCACGAGAGCAAAATTTCTCAGCACGAATTAATAAGGATAATGGATTAATTGAGACAAGAGGGCCCTTAGTAGAAAAAATGAGGAAAATGGCTACATTTACTGGTGATCTGCATAATTTTGATGTGATGTTATTCTGGGGTTGTTTAAGAAAGAATATTAAGGATAGAGTAAATGCGTTTCTTTAGCATTTTATTATTGATGACTATCTCCATACATACCAAATCATTTGAAGAAGGCTATGTTTATAACAATGATATTAAGATTGTATACAGAGATTATGGACCAAAAGATGGTGATCCTATTCTTCTAGTTCAAGGTTTGGGAGGGCAGCTTATTAATTGGCCAGATCATTTACTTGAATTTTTAATTAAAAATAACTTTAGGCCTATTGTTTTTGATAATCGAGATTCAGGCCTATCATCGCGTTTTAAAAGTGAGCTTTTTCAAGAAAAAAATAGATCAAAAACCATAAACTCTACTTACATCAAATATTTTTTAAGATTACCAATTAATCCTCCATACAATCTTGACGACATGGCTAATGACTCGATTCTTATTTTAGATGAGCTAAAGATAAACAAAGCTCATCTTCTTGGTATGTCGATGGGTGGGATGATTGCACAAATTATTGCAGCAAACCATCCTGATAGGATTAAAACTTTTACCCTCATAGCCTCATCAACCTCAGCGCCGAGTCCATTTAATGGTCCTACAAGAGATGTAAGAAGACTATTGATGAAAAGGTCTAACAATCCTCATGCAACCATTGATGAGCGTATTGAAAGAAGTAAAAAGATATTTACTTTAATAGGACTTGAGGGCTACGATTTAGATACTCAAGAATTTTATGATAAGTCTGTTGAATCTATAAAAAGAGCCGGTCCTGATGATACTGGTTTTAGTAGGCAAATAATGGCAATATTGGGATCAAAAAATAGGATTAAAAAAGTAAAAAGTATCAACACTAAAACTTTAATTATTCATGGTGCGCAAGACCCCCTTATTAAAGTAA
>CAYXZT010000100.1:0-2572 GCA_964469915.1 uncultured Gammaproteobacteria bacterium | reverse complement strand
GTGGGTTCGAACCCCATCGCTCGCCCCACTTAAAAAGGTAAAAAAATGACAAGCAAACTTAAAAAACTTAAAGATTTAGAAAGAAAACTTACAGTTTCTGTTCCTGTTGAAGAGTATGACTTAAAATTTAAAACTAAAATTAATAACATTAAAGGTCAAGCTAAGTTAGATGGCTTTAGAAAGGGCAAAGTCCCTAATGATGTTCTTGAGCAAAGATATGGACCATCAATCCATGCTGATGTTGTAAATGAACTAATACAACAATCTTACCCGGAAGCCTTGAAAGAGAATAATATTCGACCAGCAGCATCCCCAGAGGTATCACTTGAAAGTGAGGATCCAAAAAAACCTATTTCTTATTCAGCAACATTCGAAGTTTTTCCTGAGATTAAGCCAAAGCTTAGCAAATGGACAAATTATGAACAGGTTTCTATTTCTATTGAAGATGATGATATTGATTTAGCTATAAAAGATATTGTTAAAAGATATGGTGAATGGGAAGATGTTTCAAGGCCATCTAAGAAGGATGATCAGGTAATAATTGATTTTACTGGCATGATTAATGGAGAAGAATTTGAAGGCAACTCTTCTGTTGATTTTAAGCTTGTCTTAGGAAGTAATTCCATGATTCCAGGATTCGAAGATTCTATAGTTGGCAAAGAGCCTTCTGAGTTCAAAATAAAATCTACTTTCCCTGAAGACTACTTTAAAAAAGATTTAGCAGGTGTTGAGGCAGAATTTAATATAAATCTTAAGTCAGTTCAAGAATTAAAAGTAGCATCAATTGATGAAGAGCTTTTCACAAAACTTGATATGGATGTTAAAGATGAAGATTCATTTAAAGTTGAGATCTCAAATAGAATGAAAAAAGAAGTCGAAATACAAGAAAAAGATTTAACGAAAGAATCTATGTATGAAACTTTACTTAAAACTAATACTTTTAATGTTCCTAAAGTAACAGTAAAAGAGCAGGCTGACTTAATGAGAAAAGATGCATTAATGAGAATAGGTCACTCAGAAGAAAATGCTGGCGATGACTTGTTCCCAGTCGACTCATTTATGGAGAATGCTGAAAAAAGAGTGAAATTAGACCTTTTGTTTGCAGAGCTTGTGAAACATTTTGAACTCAATGTTGATAAAGAAAGATTGGATATTTTTATAGATAAAGAGGCAACAAAATATAAAGATGCAGACCAATTTAAACAATGGATTGCAGGTCAGCCCCAGCAGCTAGATCAATTTAAAATGATGGCTTTAGAAGAACAACTGGTTGAAAAATTAGAAAATGCACTTAAATCTAAGAATAAGGTGATAAGATTCTCTGAACTAGCTAATAAATAAATATGAAAGATATACAGTCAGCATTAGTACCTATGGTTATCGAGCAAACACCTCGAGGCGAAAGGTCGTTCGATATCTATTCAAGGCTTCTCAAAGAAAGAGTTATATTTTTATCAGGCCCAGTTGAGGACTATATGTCTAATCTCATTGTTGCTCAGCTTCTTTTTTTAGAATCGGAAAACCCTGAAAAGGATATATCTATATATATAAATTCACCTGGTGGTTCTATATCAGCAGGTTTAGCTATATACGACACTATGCAATTCATTTCTCCTTCAATTTCAACTCTTTGTATTGGTCAAGCCGCCAGCATGGGAGCGATTTTACTGGCTGGGGGTGACAAGGGAAAAAGGTTTGCTCTTCCAAATTCAAGAATAATGATCCATCAGCCTCTTGGAGGCTTTCAAGGTCAAGCCTCTGATTTTGAAATTCACGCCAAAGAAATTCTACACATGAAAAAAGTTGTTAATGAAATTCTAGCCAAACATACTGGGCAAACAATTAAAAAAATTGAAAAAGATACTGATAGAGATAACTTCCTAGATACATCTGCTGCGATAAGCTATGGTCTTGTTGATAGCGTACTTGATAAGAGAGAGGTAGTTAATGTCAAGTGAAGTATCTAGTGACAAATTAAATTGTTCTTTCTGTGGCAAAGTACAAGACGAAGTTAAAAAACTTATAGCAGGCCCAAGTGTCTATATCTGCAATGAATGTGTTGACCTTTGTAATGACATCATTGAAGAAGAAATTAAAAGTGAAGAAGAGGTTTCATTAGATGAGTTACCATCACCCTTAGAAATTTTTACAAAACTTGACGAATATGTAATTGGTCAAGAGTCTGCAAAAAAGGTTTTATCTGTTGCTGTTTATAATCACTATAAAAGGTTAAGAAAGAATAATTTAAAAGATTCAGTAGAACTTCAAAAAAGTAATGTGTTATTACTGGGACCAACAGGGAGTGGTAAAACTCTTTTGGCTCAGACCTTAGCAAAGATTTTAAATGTTCCCTTTACTATAGCTGATGCAACAACATTAACTGAGGCAGGTTATGTGGGTGAGGATGTTGAAAACATTATCCAAAAGTTACTCCAAAAATCTGATTACGATCCTGAAAGAGCACAATTAGGAATTGTATATATCGATGAGATAGATAAGATTGCTAGAAAATCTGACAATCCATCAATCACAAGAGATGTTTCTGGCGAAGGAGTTCAACAAGCTTTATTAA
>CAYXZT010000099.1:0-2617 GCA_964469915.1 uncultured Gammaproteobacteria bacterium | reverse complement strand
TTACAAATAAGACACCATTTCGTCTTACAATTTTGCAATTTCTGCAGATTTTCTTTACTGATGCTTTAACTTTCATATTACCTTTTATAATTTTTTAAATTAGCTTTTTTCATTAGCGATGAGTATTGAGTTGACATCATATGTGACTGGACTTGTGCCATAAAATCCATCAAAACAACAACGATAATTAAAACTGAAGTACCACCAACAGATATTGTTGGAGAGATGCCTGCAAAATTAATGAGAGCAAGAGGAAGCAAACAAATAAGTGTTAAGTAAATTGCTCCAAACACTGTTAATCTGGCTAGAACAGCATCTATATAGTTTGAGGTTTGTTCACCTGGTCTTATTCCAGCTATATATGCACCTGATCTTTTAAGATTATCTGATACTTCTCTAGTATTAAATGTTAATGCAAGCCAAATGAAACAGAAACTTATAATCAATCCAGCGAATACAAGAATGTATAAGGGCTGGCCTGGATTTAAAGCTAATGAAAAACTTTGCAAGAATCCTAATGACTCACTTTGACCAAACCAGGTAGAAAGTGATGCTGGGAATAGTAAAAAAGTACTAGCAAAAATCGCAGGTATGACCCCGGCCATATTTACTTTAAAAGGCAAGTGACTTGTTTGAGCCTGCATAAGCTTTCTGCCTTGTTGTCTTTGTGCATAGTTAACTGTAATTCTTCTTTGCCCTCTTTCAATAAAGACAACTACTGCTATGACAGCCATTGATAATAGACCAATTGCTATTAGCAAAAGAACACTGATATCACCTTGCCTAGATTGTTCAAGCGCTTGACCAATAGCACCAGGTATTCCAGTTAAAATACTTGTGGCAATAATGATAGATATTCCATTACCAATACCTCGTTCTGATACTTGCTCACCTAACCACATTAAAAACATTGTTCCAGCTACCACTGAAAATACAGCAGAAATAAAGAAAGATGGACCAGGTGTGTATGCCAAACCGCTTGCTGATAATGTGACTGCTAACGCAGACGCTTGAATGAATGCTAATAACGCGGTGCCATATCTTGTATATTGAGTAATTGTATTACGACCAGCCTGACCGTCTTTTTTAAGTTCTTGTAAGTAGGGTATGGAATTAGAAAATAACTGCATAATAATAGCAGCAGATATATACGGAACAACATTAAGTGCAAATATACTCATTCTTTCTAGCGCACCGCCAGAGAATAAGTTAAACATTTCTATGATAGTTCCTTGGTTTTGATCAAATAAAGCAGACAGCCTATCTGGATCAATTCCTGGTATAGGAATATGTGTTCCTATTCTATATACAAGAATAGCAACAAATACAAAGCGAAGCCTTTTCCAAAGATCGCTCATTCCTTTACCTTGATCTGACATAAATTATTCCGCAACCCTATCAGCTTTTTTAACGCCTTTTGGTCTTTCAACTGGAGCTACGATGTCTGCAACACTTCCACCAGCCTTTTCTATTGATTCTTTTGCACCTTTAGTGACTTTAATTCCCTCAACTTTGAGTTTTGACTCAAGATCAAATGTTCCAAAAATTTTAACTTTCTTAACAGATTTTGAAATAATTTTATTTTCTTTCAATGTCTCGAGAGTTATAACATCCAAACCATTAAGGTTTTTTACATTAACTTCTTTGAGGTGGTTGTTGGTCCTTGAGGTGAAACCAAATTTTGGTAACCTCATTTGAAGAGGCA
Source organism: uncultured Gammaproteobacteria bacterium (assembly GCA_964469915.1). Taxonomy (GTDB): domain Bacteria; phylum Pseudomonadota; class Gammaproteobacteria; order Magnimaribacterales; family D2472; genus SCGC-AAA076-P13. The sequence continues at coordinate 912 of CAYXZT010000099.1, read as the reverse complement.
TTTGCCCGCCCTCAAAACCAGCCCTTACTCCACCACCAGTTCTAGATTTTTGTCCTTTATGACCTCTACCAGCTGTCTTTCCTGTTCCTGAACCCATTCCGCGCCCTACTCTCTTTCTATTCTGAGATGTGCCTTCGTTGGATAGACTGTTTAGCATCATATTATTTGTTTCGTTTTCACTCATTTTAAGTTTCCTGTATCTCAATCATGTCAGATATTTTATTAACAAGTCCTCTGTTACTAGGAGTATCAAGTACTGTGACTGTTTGATTTAACTTTTTAAATCCAAGCCCCTTAATGCAAAGCTTATGTCTCTTCATTCGACCTATACCACTTTTTACTAACTTTATTGTCATTGTTTTATCTTTGCTCATGATGCTTTCTCAACTTTTTTGCCTCTTCTAGCAGCAACAGTATCTGGTGATTCCATTGCACTTAAAGCATTAATAGTAGCCCTAACAACATTTACAGGATTTGTAGATCCATAACATTTAGCTAAAACATTTTGAACTCCAGCAAGCTCAAGAACTGCTCTCATAGCGCCACCAGCAATAATTCCAGTACCTTCAGATGCTGGTTGCATATATACATTTGCTGAGCCATGTTTAGCCTTAACTGGATACCATAAAGTTGTATTATTTAACTCAACTTCAACCATGCTTCTTCTTGCATTTTCCATGGCTTTTTGAATTGCTATTGGCACTTCTTTAGCCTTACCTCTTCCAAATCCAACCCTACCATTTCCATCGCCAACAACAGTTAAAGCAGTAAAACCAAAGATACGTCCACCTTTTACAACTTTTGCAACTCTGTTTACTTGAACTAACTTTTCTTCTAAAGCATCAACCTGTTGATTATTTGCTACATTATTTTCTTTCATAATTTAATTAAAACTCCAGTCCAGCTTTTCTA
>CAYXZT010000098.1:0-2659 GCA_964469915.1 uncultured Gammaproteobacteria bacterium | reverse complement strand
TTACAAAAACGTCTGATTTTGTGTATCAAAATAAAAGAAACCTTTATAAAAACCTAAGAGGTAATAAAGTAATTTTTGAAGAGATAAATAATGACCTAGGGCTTAAATTTTCATATCAATGGACGACATGTGATAAGTATGGTTTTATAAAAACATCTTCGATAAAGAACCTAAACAATGAAGATACATCAGTTACATTTCTTGACGGTATCCAAAATATATTACCTTGGGGTCTTGATGAGGGCATCCAAAATAATACAAGCAATCTGGCTGATGCCTATAAAAGAAATGAACTAGATGTAAATTCAAAAATAGGCATTTTTGCATTAAGTGCAACTATTGTTGATAGAGCTGAGCCAAGTGAGGCATTAAAATCAAATATAGCTTTTCATTCAGGCCTTAAAGAAAATAAAATACTTTTATCATCTCTTCAATTAGATAGATTTAGAAAAGGTTTCAATGTAGATGAGGAGACCGATGTAAAAGCTGAAAAGGGTGCTTATTTTATTCAATCATCTTTATCTTTGAAAAGTGGGCAGAAAGAAGAGTGGATGCTTGCAGCTGATATTAATAAATCTTCTTCAGATATTTTAGAGCTAAAAAATAATCTATCTGTAAGCAGAAATATTATTAAAGATATCAATCAAGAGATTCTTAAATCATCTAACGAACTCTATAAACTTGTAGCTTCTTCTGATGGTATTCAGCTCTCAAGTGATAGAAGAAGAAATATCAGGCATTTTGCCAATACTTTATTTAATATTATGAGGGGCGGAATATTTGATAAAGACTATGTTGTAGAAAAGTCTGATTTTATAAAATATATAAGTAGTGCTAACAAAAATTGTTTAAATCAAATGAACACAACTTTTTCAGAGTGGCCTGATCATTTTGATCTTACATTTTTAAGAAATACTATTGATCAAAGTAGCTCTCAAGACTACAAGAGGCTGGCTACAGAGTACTTACCAATTAAGTTTAGCAGAAGACATGGCGATCCAAGTCGACCTTGGAATAAATTTTCTATCAATACAAGAGATGATATTTCAGGTGAAAAAGTCCTAGATTATCAAGGTAATTGGAGAGATATATTTCAGAACTGGGAAGCTCTTGCTTATTCATACCCTCAGTTTATTGACAGCATGATATATCGATTTTTAAATGCATCTACATTTGATGGATATAATCCATACAGATTAACTAAAAATGGTTTTGATTGGGAAACAATAGAAGCTGATAATCCATGGTCTTATATAGGTTATTGGGGTGATCATCAAATAATATATCTTCTCAAATTTTTAGAATTTTCTGAAAAATATTTCCCTCAAAGGCTAAATTCCTTTCTCAAAAAAAATGATTTTGTATATGCCAATGTTCCATACGCCATCAAGGACTACAAATCTATTTATAAAGATCCTAAAAATACAATAGATTTTAATTTTGATTTAGCAGAAAAAATTGAATCAGATAGAGAGAAAGAGGGTGCTGACGGAGCAATATTAAAGAACTATCAAGGGTTAAAACATCAAGTAAATTTCTTTGAGAAAATTTTAACTACAATATTAGCTAAGCTTTCTAATTTTATTCCTGATGCTGGTATTTGGATGAACACACAAAGACCAGAGTGGAATGATGCAAATAATGCTCTAGTAGGAAATGGTGTTTCAATGGTAACCCTCTACTATTTAAGACGTTTTTTAAGTTTTTTTATTACTATTCTTAAAAATGATGATGCATCATCATTTGAGATCTCAACTGAACTATTTCACTTCTTTGAAAAACTCAACTCATCTTTCTGCAAACTAACCTCAGGTGTGTCTGATAAAGCTCGAAAAGAGTTTGTTGATGAAATTGGAGAAAATGCTGCTGAGTACAGAGATAGGATTTACACATCGAATTTTTCAGGTTTTAAAGAACATCTAGACAGAGAGAAGGTAATTAATTTCCTTGAAATAGTGCAAAAAGTTTTAGAAGAAACAATTGATAGCAATAAAAGAAATGATGGTTTATATCATGCTTATAATCTTGTGAGTTTAGGTGCTAATGAGATCTCTATTGATAGACTTTCTGAGATGCTTGAAGGTCAGGTTGGAGTCTTAAGCTCAGGTTATCTTTCTGAAGAAGAAAGTTTAAAAGTATTAGATAGTTTAAAAAGCAGTTCTTTATTTTGGGATGAACAATATAGTTATATTCTTTATCCAAATAAGAATTTATTAGGTTTTTTAGATAAAAATATTATTCCTGAAACTGAATTTAATAAATCTTCTCTTTTATCTTTATTAGTTAAAGATGGAAATCACCAGGTAGTTATAAAAGATATTAATAATAAATATCACTTTAATGGCTCATTCCATAATGCTAGCTGCTTAATTAGAGAGTTAGATAATTTACCATCAAAATACATGGAGTTTGTAAAAAGAGAAAAGAATTTAATACTAGATATTTTTGAAGTTGTATTTGATCATAAATCTTTTACAGGGAGGTCTGGTACTTTTTATGGCTATGAGGGACTAGGATCAATCTATTGGCATATGGTATCAAAGTTATTATTAGCCTCAGCAGAGGTTACTCAAGCTTCTATTGATAAAAATATTGATCCAAAGACAATAGGACGATTATTTGATCATTATTTTGAAATAAATGAAGGAATAGGTGTTAA
>CAYXZT010000097.1:0-2670 GCA_964469915.1 uncultured Gammaproteobacteria bacterium | reverse complement strand
GGGGAGGCTGGGCTGACAACCTAAGTATGATTATGTACATAGTCATTCCATGGCTTTATAACGTATATAAAATGAGCAACTGGTCTCAGCAGACTTTTATAAAAGTTTATTTTTCTATAATAGTAATCTACTCTGTATGGAGATGGTTTACAGATTGGGGATTAGGTATTAATTTTAATTTATTCTCAGTTTCTATAGGTTTATGGTTTATCTCTGAGGTTTTATATTTCTGTAAACACTTTTGGTCAGGATGGATAAGATTTTTTTCAGGTTTTGTGGGCTTTGTGGTTCTTGCATTATTTGGTACATTTCCTGCTGAAGTATTTGAGAATATTAATGAATATTGGTGGATTATATTTTTCTGGTTACCTGGATTATTAGCTAACTCCAAACCAGAGGGTAAACGAACTTATATTTATTATTTATTAGGAATGGTTACTTATTTTGCTGCATTTTTTATTTGGAACTATGGAGTTCCAGATAATGAATACTGTAAACCAGACTCATTAATTCAAGCACATGGTATATGGCATTTATTATCAGCTGTAGCTACTTACTTCTTTTTTCTACACTACAGATCTGAAAGAGTTTAAGTTGCTGCACTATAAAATAGTTTCACATCCCGTATCATCAAGAAAATCAAGAACTCTTTTTTTATCTTCTTGATTTAATAGATCAAATTCATTCCTAATCCATTTTAGGCATTTGGCTTGATAAGGAAAAGTTTTTTGTTTCCAGACAGCATTATCTATATTCATTTCCCATGCTTCAACGCCGTTTTCAAGAGCTTGAGCATTTGATAATAATGCTGGTATATACATTTTTCCAACTTCTTTTAAGATATTCTTTAATGAAATCGGGCTATCCTCAAGCTTTGTCCATGCAGTATTTTCAGCATCGTGTCCTGAAAGATCATCTAACACATCAACCCATGCAACAGTTCTTGATGAAAATTCATATGCTATTTTTCTTGGTGTTGGATCAAATTTAACTAATTGTGTAAGTTGTCCATAGAAAGAAAAGTCTGATGAAGAAGGTTTTGTTCCTAACAAGAAAGGACTATTCAGTAAGTGCTCTTCCATTAGATTTAAAAATCTTTTATAACTTGCATCAATAAAATTAGCAGTTCCATCATTTGAACCTACAACCCATAATCTATCTATCTGCCTCTTTGATATAAACTCCTTATATTGCGCAAGTGTTTCATTTGGGGTGTTCACAGCAATATCTACCAATGGGAGTATTGTTCCTGCAACATTCGCGTCCTCTTCAAAATACCATCTGTAATGAAACATGTATTTGGTAACCCATTCGTCTCCAAAATCTTCAAGCAAATAATTTATAAATGCTAAGGCGGGGTCATCTGGAATTATTTTTCTTTCATTAAAATCATTTTCCAATCTTCTTATTATTGGAGTTGAATCAGTAGTTGCTACTAATGAACCATCATCATTTGTTAATAGAATTGTTGGAAGTAAAACAGGCTTTGGTAAATCTATGCCAAGTTTAGTAATTTTGTTAGCAATATCACCGTTGTAAACAATATATGGTATGTGTCTATACCTAAATACAGATAATATTTTTTGGGTATAAGGTGAGGGTGTCGCTCCAAAAATCTTAATTTTCTCAGTCATATTTTTACAATAATTCCTTCTTTGGGATTTATATTTCCAACCACTATTTGGTTATAAGTTTCTATAAATTTTTCTAGACCATTAATTTCAATAATATTCATCCAGTCTTTACTTTGATTAGATCTTTTGGACATAAATTGATTAGTTCTTTGGTTATAACCTTCATAGCCCCAATCTTTAAATCTTTTTTGGATATGAGCTGGTGCAAAAAAGAACTCAGTTCTTTCCCTCAACATTGCTTGGCCTAAAGCATCTTCTGCTGTTACCTCATTATCCCAATGCGTCATCCCAACTGTGTAACACTTGAGCATATTGTTACCTAATGAACCATGAAGTGTTCCTAAAATTTCACGACTACCTGCCATATCAACCATAACAGTCTTGAGATTACTATTTACTAATGAAAGTTGATCGTATGATATTACCTCATCATAACAACCTAATTCGTTAACAAAATCTGTATTTTTTGCAGAAGTAAGGCCAATTATTTTTGGAGTTTTTTCTAAATCTTCCAAGCCTTGAGCTAGGCCAATTGCAGTTTTGCTTGAAGCACTAACAACAATAATTTGATCTGCATTTAGATATAATTCTTCTTCTAATGCATCACAAATGCAAAAAGAAGTTATATGAAGAGGGAAGAGTAGTGATCTAAGATTATCCATAGAAGGATCATAATTAATATCTCCATTAACTCTTACATAGTTATTGTATACAGCAGGTAAATCTTTGCGATGATCTTTACCATCACTAAAGCCCTGATCAGTAATTTTAATTGGGTTAATGATCAGCGAGTCAGCAGGGGGGAAGTATCCAAATAACCTTTCACCTTCTTTTATACAACTATTTTTTGATTGAGTAACATTCGCAAAGCCCCAGACTGGTATACAACCCCATTCATTATTTAAATCCTCTGTAGTCTTAAAGAATTGCCAGTAACCAATCGTATCTCCAGCAACCCCATAAGTAACATTGTTTGATGTGAAAGCAAAACTTTCTATTGATACCGAGATTTCTCCTTCATCAATTTCTAAGCTTT
>CAYXZT010000096.1:0-2694 GCA_964469915.1 uncultured Gammaproteobacteria bacterium | reverse complement strand
GCAAAGCAAATAAATGAAAATATTAAAATACTCAATCTCATTTGCTTCACCCAAAGATATGATGGTAAGTGCGTTTAATATTTTTATCTTGAAATACTTTATCAATAATCAACCCGTGATCTAAGCCAAAAGCTGCTTCTATACATGCTGCACACACTGATCTATAATCAATTGTCGCATAAAGGTCTCTTTTTTCAAATAATGCTTTATTTGATAGCCCTGGCCAATTAGCAACAACACTTGATTGGCCAATCAATCCTCCCGCCAATAAACCGACTGAACCATAACCATGATCTGTTCCTTCAGATCCATTTTCTTGAACTGTTCTACCAAATTCAGTTGTAGTCAGGACTATTGAGTCTTTCCATGTTTCTTCAAGAGATTTTTTTAACTGCCCAAAAACGCCATCTAGTAATGTAAATAAATCAGGATGATGGCCAGTTGTTGAGCCGATACTAGAGTGATCGTCAAACTCAGGAATTGTTAAAACCGCTACTCTTGGTCCATCAATTTGCCTCATAGCCTCACCTGCTTTTGCAGCTAAACTTAAAGGGTCTCTTGCTCTTAATTCATTTGAACCTTGCATGAGCGATTGACTCAACTTTTCAAAAGTTTCCATCATATCTTGATCATGAGAATTTTTGATTAAATTTAATAAATCATTTTTTGGCTTACTGGTATTACTGATAGATGCAGGATAAAAATTATCAAATTCCGTCGCTCCCCTTATCAGCAATGGGGCATCAAGAGACATTGCCTTTCCAGTAATTTTTGCAACATCCATTGCCCTTCCTAACCAACCTGTATCAACCGAAAATGCTTTTTTTAAACCTATCTGTGAGATATTTTGACCCTCAAAGTGTGAACGCCCAGTGTAAGGAAATGAAGTAGCATGAATAATTGAAGCTTCGTTATTTTTTAATAATCTAGAAAAATTTTTAAAATTTGGGTGAATACCGAATAAATGATTTAGTTTTAATGGATTTGCAGCTACCAAAGCTCTTCTTTGTTTAAATAAATCATCGTCACCTATTGGTGGTACAGCTAATAACCCATCCATTCCACCTTGGAGCATTATAACTATAATTCTTCCATCAACTGCATTTTTAGTGAATCCATGTACTGGATAACCAGACAAAGCTAATGCGGGGGGCAATACTTTAAGGAAATGTCTCCGATTTATCATATTAAACCTCCATGAGTTCTGGGCTACAAAGTGCTACAATGAATTTGTCTTTACTTGTCTTAGCTAATGAAATTGCCATTTTTGTTCTGTCAGAAAACTCATAAATTTCAGCAATTTCTTCACCAGTCAGCAAAGGATTTGCTCTATAAATCCTTGATGCAATTCTTATTCTTCTATCAAAGTGTTCTGTAGAGACCCAATCTTGTTTTTTTTCTGAATAACCATCAGGTTGTCTAGATGACCAAAAATTGTGACCTATTTCGTCTAAAATACCTAAGGGTTCATATTTTGGCATCCCGTTATTTTGTATTTCTCCAAATCCATTATTTCGATTTTTGTCACTAATAAACTGAGCTCCAGAAAGTCTTATGCATTGAAACATCCATGTTGATGGCCACAAGAATTTTTTAATTTTTGTTATTTGTGCAACTTCCAGTGTCACTTTATGAACCTCTGCCAGATCTCCGTTAGTAGCTTTCCATATTTTATATATTTTTTTTATTTCTTCTTCACTTACATTTTCTCCAATGAAATGAATGGCCAATTTTCTTGATAAATGCTGTGCAGTTTGATCGTCCTCAGCCAGCATATTTATCAATTTATATAAAGCACTAGGACCCGATGAAAACGACTTACCCAAAACAGTTTTATTTCCTGGTTCAGCTCTATGTTTGATGTATGGATTTTCAATAAAGTCCTTAAGATTTACATTCCTTTTAATATTTCCATTTGATTTTTCTTGATTAAATTCTCTTACAAAAAGATTAACTATCAGCCCCCAACCTGCTAATATTTTAGCAACATTTTTAATATCTTTTTCTGAATATTCTTTAGCAGTAGATACTGTGTGCAACTCTAATAATTCTCTTGATAAATTATCATTTAAACCAGCTGTTTTTCCCTCTTTTCTCATGGATTTAGTGAAATCTGAGTTTTCACCAGAACTAAAAACATTATCAAGATAATCAAGCATTCCTGGATGTAATGTCACTTTTTGCAATAAATTTGAAAATGAACCGCCAAGGTTTTCTCCAATTGTATTATAAATTAAATCACCAATTATATAATTTCTAAAATTATTTGATCCACCAACAGTAAAATGGTTTGCCCAAAAGTGTATTAATCTTTGATGATATGTATCTTGCCCATAAATAGAATTATTCCAATATTTATAGACATCATGCAAATGGACTCTATTTTCATCTCTTGCAGTAACAATTAATTTATTTTTTTCGTCAGGGCTGATTTTATCATTTTCATATTTTTCTTTTTTTGTCATGAAAACATGAAGTCTATTAAGTCTTTCTTCTAAAGAAAAATTAAAATCATCAGGCCATTCACCTTTTCCATTCAATCCTATCTCTTCATTTTTACTTATTAATTGCTCTTTATTCCATTCATTAATATCAGATGGAATGATGTATTCTGGTCTGAATCCAAAACCTATTTTTCTTGCCCAATGAAATTTATTTTCGTACATTAATAATCCTTTAAAGGTATAAATTACA
>CAYXZT010000095.1:0-2747 GCA_964469915.1 uncultured Gammaproteobacteria bacterium | reverse complement strand
TCTATAGTTGAATCATCTCTTTCTTTATTTCTTCTTCTGATCATATTTATATTTGTTCAATTCCGTATTTAATATCAAGAGTGGCTTTATCAATTGTGGATTTAATCGCAGTTAACAAGAATAACCCTACAATTGATATGAAAAGTCCTGTCATAGTAGGCAGTGTTGCCTTTGCAATCCCTGAAGCCATAGCTCTAGCATTACCAGTACCTGTTATGGCCATGATATCGAATACCTCAATCATACCTGTAACAGTTCCTAGAAGTCCAAGAAGAGGACATAGTGCAATAAGACCTTGAATTAATAAAAGGTTTCTATTTGCAGCTACATTAATGACTGAAATATTTTTTGATTTAATTTTATTTAAAACCCATGAATTTACATCTTTATATGCAGAAACTTCTTGGACTGAAATATCAGACAAATCTTTTAATTCTGAAATAAAGAAAAATAGCCTTTCTATTAATAGAGTGGTCATAACTATCGCTAAGACAAACAGCACAATAATAACGGGCCCTCCCCTATCAAAAAAATCTAATAGAGATGTAAATGGGAGGGCTAAATAATAAAGCATTACTTTTTAATAGAAACCAGTGCCAATAGACCAATTGCTTGTTCTTCATAAATCTGTGAAATAGCTCTGCTTCTTGAGTCAAGAATATTATGCACAAATAGTAATGGGACTGCTGCAATTAAACCAAGCATAGTAGTTACTAATGCTTGAGATATACCACCAGCCATTAGCTTAGGATCTCCAGTTCCAAACAATGTAATAGCCTGGAATGTTTCAATCATTCCTATAACAGTTCCAAGAAGGCCTAATAAAGGAGCAACTGCTGCTAAAAGTTTTATAACACTCAAATTCTTTTCAAGAGGTGGTGTAGCTTTGGCTAGTATATCTTCAAGCTGCGATTCTAAATCCTCAGGATTATCTCCAGAATATTTAGAGTAGATGCTGTTTAGTTTTCCTAAAATGGAGTCATCTGCAAACTGATTGGTTTCAAGCTCTTTATTTATTGATTTTGATTCTTCATTTAAGAATTTAAATCTAAGAGCTCCCATAACTAAACCTAAAATTAGAATTATTATAATGACATAACCAACAAACCCACCTGCATTAATTCTTTCCAACCATGTATCTCTATCAATTAGTTTAGTTAAAAGCGAGCCTCTTGTTGGGTCTATAAAAACTTCCCTATAGTCATCAGAGTTTTGTAATTTTTTAGCTGATCTTCTTATTGATCTTTCTGGTTGCTTTGGTAAATACTCTAGAAGGTTTTGTTCTGTTACAAGATTTAAATAATTACCATTAGATACTGAATTAAAAACCCCTATTCTCAAAACATCTTGATTAACTAGCTCACCAGACTTAGTTAATATATCAGCATTGTAAGATTTAATTTTTCCACTCTGGTTAAGCTCATTTAAAATCTCATACCATAGTCTTTCTAGTTCTTCAGTAGTTGGTAAGTCTAAGCTTTTTCTTTCTGCAAGGTCACCTAAAAACTCAATACGTTCTGGAAATTCAATGTTTGTTAGTGATAATGCAAACTGACCTTTTGATTCACCAGCTGTCTGTCTTACGATACCAAAAAGTTCACCAAAAGAACCAAGTTTTAAAGTCAATTGTTCTTCTAGATCTGAGAGCTGAGCATCATTGTCCTCATACTCTTTTGTTAATCTCTCACTTCTTCTTTCTTCAAGAGTAAGCTTATACTTCATGTTATCTAATAAAGATTGTTGCTTATTTTTATCTGAAAGAAATTTATTTAATCTAGCTCTATCTTCTTTAGCTCTAATAGAGGCAGTAGTTTTAACTGATTCAACAAGAAGATCTAAGTCTGTTATCACTGGCTCAACTACAGGCGCTGGATCAGCATCCTGAGCATTAAGTGCAAATACTAAAAAAGGTAATAAATATAATTTTTTATTCATTTGAATCTCTGTATAAAGGTATTTTAATTAAGGCTGGTGGTGCCTGTTTAGATGCAATTTTTAAAGCATCAGCTGTAGCCCTTCTGATGGAGGAAGAAGCTTTCATATATGATGATGATTGAGTATCCCAATATCCACCTTTATTACCATCAACTGTTAAGTAAGTTAGGGCTATTCTACCTACTCTCAAGAAATCAGCGCTGGTTTCAACACCATCGATAAGAATATTATCTCTGTATGTCTCAATCGTTCTTCCATATTCAAGCTCAGTTTTATAAGCTTCGGTAATAAGTCTAAATTTTTCAGATGTAGAAATATCTCCTCTATCCATTGTATCTTTTAAGGTTTGGACCCTTGTTGATCTTTCTGTCATTAAAAAAGGTAAATCTAATAAGATAAAGTTCTCTAATCCCTCTATCATCTTGAGCATAAGTGGAACTATTCTTTGATTAGTTTTATCAAGCTCATCTATTTTTATAATTATATTTTCAATCTCTTCTAATTGAGAGTTTATTATTTTTTGAACTTGATCGTTATAAAGCTTCAGGGATTCAAACTCTTTTGTTGTAGACTGATAGTCAGCTAACAAAATTCTTGTAGTTTCATCTAGCTTAACAATTTGCTCTTGAGTTAATCCTGATTTTTCAATACTTTTAGTAGAAACTGCAACAGATTCAGTTACAGGGTTTACATCTTCAACTACAGCATCTTGTGATAAGACATATAAAGAGATGAACAGGGGCGTAAATAGTATAATTTTTTTCATAATGCGAGTTGATTTTAATATAAAAGGGAGACTAATGTCTCCCTTT
>CAYXZT010000094.1:0-2834 GCA_964469915.1 uncultured Gammaproteobacteria bacterium | reverse complement strand
TATGATTTATTTATGTGTGATTGTTGTTCTTGCTGCGAGTGCTCCTGCTGCTCGAAGTAAAAAAATAAAAGGAGAGCTTAACTAATTGTACTCATCATTTTAGTGAATGCTGAGCTTTAATAATTGTCTCTCTTGTTTTAGAGGGATCTATTACAGCATCTATTTCTAAAAATGATGCAGCTTCCATCGCCTGTCCCGCTTCATACATTTTATCAACCAGCTTGTTATAAAGAATTTCTTTTTCTTTTTGATCCGATATGGCTTCAAGCTCTTTTTTGTAACCAAGCTTAACTGCTCCCTCAAGACCCATGCCTCCAAACTCACCCGATGGCCAAGCACATGTATAAGTAGATTTATGCAAGCTGCCACCAACAATTGCCTGAGCCCCAAGACCATATCCTTTCCGTAGAAAAATAGAAACAAGATTATTTTTAAAAGTTGAGCTTGATTTAAATAACTTGCCCATTCTTCTTGGAGCGCCTTCTTTTTCACTATCAGGACCAACCATAAAACCTGGAGTATCTACTAAAGAAACCATAGGCAGACCTTGGTCATTACAGAACTCAAAGAATTCAGCCGCTTTGTCTGCAGAATCAGAATCAATGGCTCCACCCAAAAACTTACAGTCTGATGCTAGTAAACCAAAAGCAATTCCCTCAACCCTAATAAACCCAGTAACCAAGCTTCTCCCATAACCTTTTTTTAATTCTATAAATGAATCTAAATCAGCCACTATTTCAATCACGTCTCTAATTTCATAACTAAACCTCCTGTCATTAGGAAGAATATTTTTAAGAAGCTCCTGGTCTAAACTATCAAACCTATCAACTGACCCTTGAAAATAGGAAAGTATTTTTTTTGCCATGTTTGTAGCCTGTTCCTCATTTTCAACCAAAACATCTACAACCCCATTTAATAAATGATCCTCTACAGCGCCAATATCATCCGGTGAGAATTTACCAAGACCTCCACCTTCTATCATCGCAGGTCCTGCCATTCCTATATTTGATCCCTTAGTGGCAATTCTTATATCACTGGCTCCAAAAAGAGCAGCATTTCCAGCAAAGCAGTAGCCATTAGTAATTGCTATTCTTAAGCACTCTTTATGAAGCGAGGCCCAGTTAGCAAAGCTTGGGATATGCATGCCTGCAATCTGTGTAAGAACATCAACATCCCCAGGCCTACCACCACCGCCCTCAGTAAAAATAACAATAGGCAATTTATATGTTTTTGCCTTTTCAAATATGCGATCTAACTTTTGATGATGGAATAGCCCCTGCGTCCCAGCAAGTACAGAGTAATCATAAACAATTGCCACAGCATCAGTATTCATTTTTTTTGATATATCAGAATTTATTTTGCAAAACCCAGTAATAACCCCGTCCGCATTTGTATTGAGAATGAGATCTTCCTTTTCTCTCCTTGTGCGTTGCGCTGCCACGGCAAACTGGCCAAACTCTAAAAAAGAATCTTCATCCACCAAGTGATTTAAATTCTCTCTCGCAGTTCTATATTTTTTACTATGACGTTTTTTAGTTGATTCGACCCTAGTCTCATCTTCGCTCATTTTTAAGCGTTCTATAAACTTAGAATAATCTGGACGTTCTTGCATATTTTTTAGTATACCCTGAAATATTAATCTGCCTCATCTTAATGCTTTCTATGGTTTTCGCACACTAGCTGTGAAGATTTGATGGGTGACAAATAGCCCAAATATACTATAGGATTAGATAATGCTTAAATGAGCTCGGCACTATTTTTATGAATAAATTTAATGAATTACTTTCAAATCACATAGCTAATTGGAATATGGTTTGGTTTGGTCTAATTTTTTGGGGTAGCGTTTTTAATGCGATCGCAATTCAATTCGAAGTTATGCTTAGCTCAGCTATATGGTATTTATGTGGCGCAGTTTTAGGGGTTATCGCAAAAATTAGAGGCACTTGGTTATGGAAGGCCTAGAGCAAATGTCAGAAGAATTCTCTTTTGAAAAAGAAAAGGAGATTGCTAGAACTTTTTCAAAACGATTTCAATGGGACATGATGTTAATTGGGATTGGGCAGGCAACTATATGGCTTTCTTTATGGCCTTTGGTTATTTATGATTATATTTCTCTATTTTATGGTTCTTTAATTGCTATTGTCTGTGCATGTTTTGCATATTTGCCCTCACATGAGGCCCAGCATGGCAATTTTTCAAGAGGAAATCCAAAGAGGCGCTGGATTGATTCTTTTGTAAGCCATTTCACTTTAATAACCTTAATGTTTCCTCATGATTTAATGAGATGCACACATATGAAACATCACGCCTATACAAACAACCCCGAAAAAGATCCAGATTATGACACTGCATCTGCTAAATCAATATGGGATGTTATTGTGGCCACCCAGGCTGGAATAACGAAATATCAAGCAATAGCTGAAACATATAAAAACGATAATGCATTTATGAAATCTTTTAACAAAGGTTTGAATATAGCGTTATTGTATAGAGCTATTCTCTTATGTCTTGTTGTGATGTTTCCTTTAGAAGCTCTGCTGTTATGGTGGCTGCCAAGCAAGATTGGGGTTGTCTATCTTTCAACTTTTTTTAGTTGGTATCCTCATTACCAAATGGATACAGGTAGATATAAAGATACAAAATTTTGGAGCCACTGGATGCCAAGATACCTAAATCATTCAATGCAACTACATTTTATTCATCATCTTCATCCTGGTATTGGGCATTATGATGAGCCAAAAGCAATCGAAGCCCTCAAACCATTCTTGATTGCCAGAAAGGTTCCAGGAGCAGAAAATATTCCTGACAGGATTGAGCACAACCCGCTTATAAAA
>CAYXZT010000093.1:0-3009 GCA_964469915.1 uncultured Gammaproteobacteria bacterium | reverse complement strand
TTAATTCTTGAAGAAGAGGAGCATGCTAAAAAAAGGAATGCAAATATCTTAGCTAAACTTTCAGGCTATTATGCTACTTCTGATGGCTATGACATGGTTGCACCTTCAGGTGAGGGAGCGCTCAGATGTATGCAGGGAGCTCTTAAAAGCTATGGAGAAGATGTAGATTATATAAACACTCATGGAACAAGTACTCCTGTTGGCGACATAGCTGAGCTGAATGCAATTAAGGAATTATTTGGTAACAGCTCTCCTATTATCAGTTCAACAAAGTCTATGACTGGACACTCATTGGGTGCAACTGGAGCTCAGGAAGCTATTTATTCAATAATGATGTTAAGAAATAAATTCATTGCTCCATCAATTAATATTGAGGATGTTTGTGATGAGGCAAAAGGTATAAAACTAAATACAGAAACGACATCGTCTGAAATTCAATCAGCCATGAGTAACTCATTTGGTTTTGGTGGAACTAATGCGAGTCTGATTGTTACTAAGTATTAGTACATTTCCAATAACGAATCTTTTGTATATGGGTTGATGTCTTTTAACCTGCCCTCTTTCATTTTTATAACCCATTCATGATCAGATAATAGGGCTCGTCCAACGGCGACCATATCGTACTTTTGTTCATTTATATCTTTTAGAGCCTTATCAATACTAGCAGTCTTTGCTGAGGCCATCATGTCAGTAAAGTCACCATCCAAACCAACACTACCAACACTGATTGTTGGGATATTGGTAAGTTTTTTTGTCCAATAGGCAAGATTTTCTTCAGATCCATCGAACTCACTTTCCCAGAATCTTCTCATACTTGAATGAAGATAATCTAGTCCAGCATCACAAGGTCCTGCAAGGACTTTTAGTAGATCGTCAGGGCTAGTTGCCAGTCTTGCTGTATAGTCTTGCTGCTTCCATTGAGAAAATCTAAGGCCTACAATAAAATCATCACTTACCATCTCTCTAATAGCTTTTGTTATTGAAGTTGCCAGATTTGATCTTCTTTCAATAGATCCACCAAAGCCATCTTCTCTATCATTAGTCCCATCCCATAGAAAGTTATCAATTAAGTAGCCATGTGCACCATGAATTTCAACACCATCAAACCCAATTTCTTCACAAATTTTTGCATCATTAGCATATGCCTCAATGGTTTCTTTAATATCTTGTGATGTCATTGCATGAGCAACCCTTTTGCCCGGCCTTACTAATCCTGATGCAGTATGACCAGGAACTTCAGGATTTGGACCCATACCTAATTTACGAAAACCACCACAATGCCAAAGTTGGGCAACAACATGTCCATTATTTTCTTTTATGCCTTCAACAACTTTCTTCCATCCATCCCTCGCCTCTAAAGAGTCAAGTCGAGGCACATTTGGGTAAGCACTGGAAGCTTCGTGGCTGACTTCAACACCCTCTGTGATAATTAACCCAACTTCTGCTTTTGCTCTTCTTTTATAGTACTCAACAACGTTATCTGTTGGAATGCCTCCTGGGGACTGACTTCTTGTCATTGGAGCCATTGCTACCCTATTTCTTAAAGTTATATTTTTTAGTTTATATGGTTCAAATAACATTTTAATCCTTATGAATCTTCAAATTTACTTTTTTCAAAAGGAAAAAAGTCAGGCATATCTTTACTTACTTTATTTTCAAAAATAGCATCTCTTTTTTCTAAGAACGACATAACACCCTCAGCAGCATCTTTAGACTTACCCCTTGATTCTATAACCATGCTGTCGACTATATGAGCACTCTCAGGAGAATCTTTCTGAGAAAGCCCCCAAATCATTTGTCTTGTTAAGGCAACCGATACAGGTGATGAGTCTTTAATTATTTTCTTAGCTATGGATAAAGTCGCACTCATTAGGTCATCAGGGTCAACCTTATATGAGATTAAACCGCTTTCAAGAGCTGTATCTGCATCTATCATTTCTCCAGAAATGCACCACTCTAAACTTTTAGAAATTCCAACAAGCCTCGGTAGAAACCAGCTCGAACAGGCATCAGGAGCTATGCCTCTTTTTGTGAAGGGAAATGAATATTTGCTACTAGAAGATGCAACCCTTATATCTGCTGCTAACTGAAGAGTAGCTCCAACGCCAACAGAAACTCCATTACAGGCTATTAAGATAGGCTTGAGACATTTATACATCCTTAGTGCAAGAATACCTCCAGAATCTCTATTAAAGCTTTGATCATAATCAGATGAGTTATCAAACTCTGAATTAAAGGTATCTTTGCCAGCGGATAAATCTGCGCCGGCACAAAAAGCTTTTCCTTCTCCAGTAATAATAACCGCTCTAACCTGATCATTCTTATCAATATAATCGAATGCATCAAGAAGATCTTTTAACATTTGCTGATTAAAAGCATTAAGCCTGTGAGGTCTATTTAATGTTATTAAACCAATTCCCTCGCTCTCTTTAAAAAGAATTGTTTTAAAATCTGAGATCAAACTAGATATGCTTAAAAGGGAATATCATCATCTGTTAATCCAGGTCCTGAATCATCTTGAGGAAATGGTGACTCTGATTCATTGGATGATGATTGAGCTGAATTTGAGTTTGAAGCCCTAGAGCCAAGCATAGTTAACTCACTTCCAACAATTTCAGTTGTCCATCTATCTGCGCCAGACTTATCTTGCCACTTTCGAGTTTGTAACTTACCTTCAATATAAACACTTGAACCTTTATCTAAATACTTTTCAACAATTTCAGCTAATTTTCCAAAATACACTACTCTATGCCATTCTGTTTTATCTCTCATTTCTCCACTTTCTTTATCTTTCCAAGATTCAGTAGTAGCTATAGATATATTGGCAACAGCAGATTGGGTAGCTGTATACCTCATTTCAGGTTTTTGACCTAAGTTGCCAACTAAAATTACTTTATTTACGCCTCTGCTCATATTTACCTCTTATAATATTCATAGAAGTTTAACCTAAATTAATTTTTTCATCACGGATAATTTGAATCTTATGGATAGTATTTTTATAAAAGGCGC
>CAYXZT010000092.1:0-3044 GCA_964469915.1 uncultured Gammaproteobacteria bacterium | reverse complement strand
TTCATTAAGTTATTAATAAATAATCTAGCTGAAATGTCACCTTCTTCACTGAACCATGAAAAACTTAAGTTAGTCACTTCTCTGGACGGAACCCTATCATAAGCTCTCTCTATGCCAGAAGCAGAAAAGCTACCAGTATAAGAATGACTTAAGTTTGCCCACACAGGACCGTACCAGCTATCTATTTCATATTCTGCTCTCAAAGTAAATTTTTCTTGAGGTATGCCCTTAAGTTGATTTCCTTTAAGATTATAGGTAAATAAATCAGCATCAGATCCAACTGCTACGTAATCAACAGTATCTACTTGAGTAAATGTTCCCCAGATTTCTGAAGGTACTGAAGGATCATCAATATTAGATATCAGATAATCTTCTCCGTACTCAGTTTCTGTGTAACTGTAATTTCCTGATAACGTTAATTTATCAGATGCAGCATAAATAATATCTGTTTCAAAACCAGTATTTGTAATGCCATCTGCATTAGTCACTCTATCTGTTGCCCAACCGACGTTAGCATTAAATTGAGTTACTCTGTCTTGATAACCATCGTAATCATATGAGTAAACTGAAGCAAAAACTTGCAAAGTATCATCTAAATGAAGACCTTTATACCCAATTTCAAATGCTTCAATAGTTTCTTTATCATAAGTTTCTAAAGCTAAGTCAGCTCCTCCTAGTGGTATACCAAATTCGTCTCTCTGACTGTCTTTTCCGCCCGGTACACCTAGAATATATCCTCCTGATCTATATCCAGTGGTGACTGAGAAATACCATAACTGTGTATCATTAGGAGTGTAATCAAGATTGATTCTAAAATTAGTATCAGACCACTTATCATCTCCGCCTACAGTTCTTGTGTAACTATAAGGAAGTCCTTGATTTAAACTTAATGGAGTCGCACAAGTTGTGGCTGTAAATTCACAAACTGGAGCTATATTACTTCCATTTGCTGCAACACCAGCAGCTCCTGTGTAAGTAGCTGCTCCCATCATCATATTAGTCAGGGAAAGTGTAGTTTGACCTGAATCTGGAGCCGCACCTAGCGTTTCTAAGTATGGTCCTAAAATTCCTGCACCTGCTAAAATACCTGGCATCCAATCTCGAGCATAATCCATGCTAAGTTCAGCATAACCACCGCTTTTTTCTACTGCGTCTTTCTTATCTTCAGCATATCTAGCGCCTAATGTAAGTGCAAACTCGTCGTTAATTGTCCAAGTTCCTTGCGTGTAAACAGCGGATGCCTCTGTAGTAAGAGTATTTTGATACTCATAGACTTTACCCTCAGGAGAGCCTCCCCATCTTCCAGATATAACATCGTTCATTGGTGCAGAGCCCTGCTCTACATGGGATGTTTGCCATAGCTGACCTAAGAAAAAGCCAACACTAGCACCACCCAAGAATCCTACAGGAACATCAAACAGACCATAATTTGCAGGATTAACAACTCTAAGTTGATTGTTAGCGAAAGCATAACTTTGCTCTCTACTTTCATCCATGTAAAAAAGACCTGATGTGACTTCAATATCGTCTCTAAGCTGCCAATTCACAACAAGCTCATGTGTAGTCATATGAACATCTTCTAAAACAGTTTCTCTTCTAGTGCTGAAAGTAGCATCTGATAGATCAAAATCCCTGTTGAAGGTATAGTCAAAATCTACGAAACCGTAAAGATATTTGACCTGTAGTGTATCTGACACATCCCATGTGACATCAGACTGAATACCTTCGTGCTCAAACATTACATGTTGACAGTTGTTGTTATCATAAGGAAAAGAAGAATTATTACAGTCTTCCATGTTCACTCTTGCTCCGAACTCACCTATAGTTCTATTTTGTCCATTTGCACCGTATTCAGGATTATAGTTTTGTACAACTGAGTTATTTCTATCAACTCCTGGTATTAAAGCTGCACCATATCTAATTTGTCCGGTAGTTGGATGTGTAAAAGCTTGAGCACCCGGATAAGATGAGGATACTCTTTTGAGACCATAAACTGCTTGTCCCTCACTATGAGTTCCAGCATTTGAACCCCATCCTTGATTTAGTAATACTGGAGCAACTGTTGGTTGATCCAAGATTCTATCATTAGCCCTGATATTGAATACTATGTCATCAGAGATGTTCCAAGTAAAAGCCATAGTGATATTTTCATCATCAGTTTCGTTTAAATCTTCTCCGCCAAGACCGTCTTGCAAGGCATCTGATTCTGCATTCATAGCAGTAAATCTATACGCTAAGGAATCAGTAATAGGCCCACTCGTCATCAGATAGTTTTGCTGACGTCCTTCAGAGCCAACAAGAATTCTTACCAGGCCTTCAGATTCAAAACTCGGTTTGTTAGTAATGTAATTAATAGCACCACCAATCGCGTTTCGACCATACAAGGTTCCTTGTGGTCCTCTTAATACTTCTATCCTTTCGACATCAAAAAGGTAATTTTCTCCAGCAGCAATTCCGAAATCAGGTGAGAAAATTCCATTGTAATAAGTTGCTACACCTGGATCTCCTCCCAAAGCTCTAAAGTTTCTACCTACCCCTCTAATTCTTACATCATATTGGTCTCTTGTGGTTGCAGGTAATTGATCCATTAAATCATTTGCACCTTGCAAGCCTAAATCTTCTATTAAAGAAGAATCAAAAGCTGAAATTGACATTGAAGTATCGGAAACAGTTGAAGTTCTTTTTTCAGCGGTAACTGTTATTTCTTCGATTCCACCTCTTTCTCTTTCTTCTTCAGAAAAAGCATAAGATGAGATAATAGAAATAGAAAAAAGAAATATGAATAATTTTTTCATGGCATCCTCCCCATATGTGCAGCAATGCTGCTGTTAAATCCATTTACACAAGAAAACTATGTTTTCTAAGGTTAATCACTAACCTCGAAAAGTAATCTAACATAAAGTTTAAAGATTCAAAACAAAAAAAACAGGCCATAAGGCCTGTTTTTTTAAATGATGGTTATAGACTAAAACTTATATCTAAGGTCTATTCCCATAGTTCTAGGACTTAATGCACTTACTTGCTTTCTGAAGTTTTGTTCAGCG
>CAYXZT010000091.1:0-3071 GCA_964469915.1 uncultured Gammaproteobacteria bacterium | reverse complement strand
TAATACCTGAAGATCCTCTTATTTTTGTTGAGGTGGCATTAACTAATAAAATACCTGAAACAATTGCAGAGGTAATAAGGATTGAAAGAGATGAAATTGAAAATGATCAAATTAATACAGCTGTGTTCTACTCCATCTCTAATTGCCAGAATGGTCTTTCAGGAATTTCCTTTGGGAACTTCTTAATAAAAAAAGTAGCTCATAAGCTTAGGCAAGAGATTGATGGCTTGGATAATTTTTTAACCCTGTCTCCATTACCCGGTCTTATGAGATGGCTAGAAAATAATGCTCCATTATCATACGAAAGATGTAAGAATAAGACTATTGAAGATAATGATCTTATTCAAAAAACTATCAAATATCTTACTGAGTCCAATAGAAATGATGGCTTGCCAAATGATCCAGTAGCAAGATTCCATCTTGGCAATGGCGCTATACTAAAACAAATTAATATTAATGGTGACCTTTCAAACAAGGGCTTGGATCAATCTAATGGAGTAATGGTTAACTACCTGTATGATCTTGATACTGTTGAAAGAAATCATGAGCTTTTTGTTCAAACTAAAGAAGTTTTGCTTTCGAATGAGCTAAAATCATTTAAAAAGAAATACAGCTAATTCACATGAAACAACTTTCAACTTTATATCCATTATGCGATCCATTTGATAATGGATTCATTGAAAGAGATGGCCATCAAATATATTACGAGCAATGTGGCAACCCTGATGGCAAGCCAGCAGTATTTCTTCATGGCGGTCCTGGTGGCGGAGGAAGTACACAAGTTAGAAGATTTTTTAATCCAGAAATATATCGAATTGTAGTATTTGATCAGCGAGGTTGTGGAAGAAGTACTCCTCATGGACTGCTTGAAAATAATACAACCTGGGATTTGGTTGAAGATATTGAATACCTTAAAAGAATGCTAAATATTAAAAAATGGCTGGTATTTGGTGGGTCTTGGGGAAGCACCTTATCTCTTGCATATTCTCAAACTTATCCTGACTCTGTTAGTGAAATGGTTCTAAGAGGAATCTTTATGCTAAGAGAAAAGGAGCTTAGCTGGTTTTATCAAAATGGTGCTAGCAATATCTTTCCTGAAGCGTGGCAATATTTTCTTGAGCCTATTCCTAAAGAAGACCAAGGAGACCTAATATCTGCATATCATAAAATTTTTAACGGTTCTGACGAGAATAAAAAATTAGAAGCAGCCATAGCATGGTCAAGATGGGAGGGATCTACAAGTAGCCTGGCCTACAAACCAGAAATGGCAGATAGTTTCTCAGATCCTAAATTTGCCCTTGCATTTGCTCTCATTGAGAACCATTACTTTGTTAACAAGGGATTTCTTGATCATGAAAATCAATTAATAGAATCTGGAATAGATATTATTCGCTCAATCCCTACGATCATAGTTCAAGGAAGATATGACATAGTCTGCCCTATGACCACTGCATGGGAGCTTTCACAGAATTGGCCTGAGGCAAAGCTAATTGTTGCCCCCTCCTCTGGCCATACAGCTTTTGAGAAAGAAATTACACATGAGTTGATTAAAGCAACAGATTTCTTTGGTTTAAATGTTTAAAAACATCTCATTTATTGGCATGGCTGGTTGTGGGAAAACAACTATTGGCAAAGCGCTATCTATTAAACTTTCTCTTTCATATGTTGATACAGATCAGTTAATTGAGAATGAGTTTAAACAGTCACTTGAAAATATTAAGCAAAGCAAAGGATATAAATTTCTCAGACAAGCAGAGGAAGGCATAATTCTTGGTTTAAGTAATGATGTTGAAATAATCTCTACTGGGGGTAGCGCAGTTTATTCTGAATCTGCAATGAGTCATCTAAAATCTTTTTCAAAAATAATATACATATCGACTCCTTTAAATATCATTAAAGAGAGAATAGGTAATGGGCAAGGAAGAGGATTTGCCGCTCCAGATGGAATGAGTATCGAAGAGGTTTACCACGAAAGAAGTCCTCTTTATAGCAAGTGGGCCGATGAAACTGTTAATGGCAGCCTTTCAAAAGACCAATTAATAAAAATAATTTCTAAATTCTAATATGGGTAAAACTAAAGTTTTGATAATTGGAGCAAGTGGTCTTGTTGGTAGTGAAATACTCAAAGCAGTTGAAGGTAACCACCAAGAAATAGTAATCCTCTCAAGAAAAAAGCTGCTATCAAAAAGTCAAAGTACCAAAGAAATTCTTATTGATTTCGATAATCTGCAGCTTTCAGATATTCCTAAAGTGAATCATGTTTATATTGCCCTCGGAACTGATTTAAATACTTCCGAGCTGTTATATATAAAAAAATCTAGAAGAAAAGAGTTTAAAAAAGTTGATTATAGTTATGTAATACAACTCGCCAAAATGGCATATGAACTGGGAGCAGAATCTATATCTATAGTATCTGCGGTAGGTGCTAATAAGAATTCTAAAAACCTATACTTAAAAACAAAGGGTGAAATGGAGGAAGAGGTAATTTCAATTGGCTATAAAAAGACAATCTTTGCTGAGCCTGGACACTTATTAGGGAATAGGCCTTCTAAAAAATTTAGACCTGAGGTTGCAATAATGGAGTTCGCAGCAAAAATACTGAAACCTATAATGATTGGACCATTAGAAGACTTAAAATTTATTGAGGCATCTTCAGTTGCAAAGTCTTTAGTTGCGCACATGAACATGCCTACAGATAAAATTCTCAGACTTAAATATAAGAAACTGGCTAATGGCTAATATAGATGCCTATTAGAACGAATCATTTTTCTAATTGCGTACGTTGAGTTAAGGAACCAGAACACAGACGCAAAAAAGAAATAATATAATCCAGCGTTTAGCTGAACAATCATTGCCAATATACTTCCTGCGGATATGGCATAAAAACCTAAAAGTCTTTTATTATATTTTTTTGAAGCAATAAGTGGTGCGGCTACTAAAGTACCGAAAAAAACACTAAATATTTGAATTAATTCAAAGATAGTCATACTGATAAACACAAGGGATTGTGCCTATAAGTATAAATATCGAAGCATTATGAATATCTTTTTTATAAAGTAAAGAAGAAATTT
>CAYXZT010000090.1:0-3193 GCA_964469915.1 uncultured Gammaproteobacteria bacterium | reverse complement strand
AAACTTATGCAGATAATAGAGATCCACGACTTGATGGAACTATCCAGTTTACTTCAAAAGTAACCGGACTAGGCTTCCCATTTGTTGGAGATGTATTGGGTTCAAGCCCAACAGCTGATACTTCTGGAACTAGACAGACTAAATCAGCTTTTGTTGAGTTAATGATTCCTGTTTTTGAAAGGGTAGACGCACAAGTTGCTGTTAGACATGAAAGACCTAATGATACAAAAGTATCAACTGTTGGTAAGCTTGCTGTAGGTTGGGATGTTAATGAACAGTTGCTAATTAGAGCATCTGCCTCTACATCATTCAGAGTTCCTAACTTAATTCAACAAAATCAGTTATTTGTTCCTAGACAAGGAAGTATTGATGATGCTGTTGGTAAATATGTTGGTGCAAATGATCCTCTAGATGATAGGTATTCAATGCAAAGTTTTAGACTACTTAATCCTAATTTAAAACCTGAGACTTCAACTAATACTTCTATGGGTTTTGTTTATTCTCCATCATTAGTCGATGGCCTAACAATCACATATGATGTGTGGGAAATTGAAAAAGAAGATACTATTGTGCTTCTTGGAAGAACAAATTCTCTAGCTGCTGACTTAGTATCAAGAATTAATTATGGGCCTAATAATTGTTCTGGTTACAGCAACCCGAATGTACTAAGAGATCCTAATCCTGGCTACACTGCAGAAGAAATTGCTAACTTTACATCTGCAGGAATATGCCCAGCTGGTGAAGCACAGATTGTTTATGATCCATATGCAAATGCTGCTACAAGAACATTAGCTGGTTCTGATATAGGCGTTTATTATGATGTTGATATGGATATTGGAAGACTGAAATTTTCATATAATTATTCTGAAACTGATGAGTTTACTCAAAAACCAACTGCAGGATATAAAGCATTAGAAGATGCTCAGAATAGTGGTGTTATTCCTTTTGACATAACGTTAAACGGATTTGGTGACTTAGCCAAGCAAGATGGAAACTATATAGAAAAAACTAGCATTAAAGCTACATATACTATTGGAAATTGGGGTGTTCAACTTTCATCACTAACCAAAGGTGACTTTTATCAGAGTTCTGAAACGAAGGCTGATGGAACACGATATGTTATACCAGAGATGACAACAATGAATGCTGCTGTTTACTATAAATTTGATATTGGTGGAAACAAAGCAAGACTTAAATTTGCTGTTAAAAATATTGAAGATGAAAGGGCACCATTAGCTGATAGATTCTATGGATTCTTTGCTGATGCTCATCAAGATATGGGAAGAAACTCATATATTGATCTTAAAGTTTCATTCTAATATTCTAAAAAAACCAAAGGGGAGTTTCGACTCCCCTTTTTTTTAAAAAGAGATTAATATAAGTTATGCCTGCGTATAAAAATAAAGGTTTTTTCATCGGCCTTATTACATTTGTTCTTGTAATTCTTACTGGACTATATGGTTTTATCCCATCAAGTCTCGCAGCATTAGATGGAAGTACATTTGAAACTACTAAGGACGTAATTGTAGTTAATAGTACCTCAGCATGGTTTGTATTTGGTGTCCTAGTATTAATGGCTATATGGTGGGCAACAGAGGCACTTCCAGTAGCCGTAACAGCGCTGCTTCCTCTTGCTTTGTTTCCACTTCTTAATGTTGTAGATTTTCAATCAGCTGCTGACCCTTATGCAAATAAAAATATTTATCTTTTTTTAGGAGGCTTCATTCTCGCCTTGGGTATTGAAAGTTCTGGTCTTCATAAAAGAATGGCTTTAAAGATGATTCTTGCAGTGGGCTCAACAGGGGCAACATTGGTAGGAGGCTTTATGCTCGTTGCTGCACTTTTAAGCATGGTTGTAATGAATACCTCTACAACACTTATGTTGCTTCCAATTGGACTTGCTGTATGTAGCGTTGTAGCAAACACCATTCCTAATATTTCTCAGGATCAACAAAAATACTTTGATACAGCTTTGATGTTAGGTATAGCATATGCTGCTACGATTGGAGGAATGTCAACGATTATAGGAACGGCACCCAACTTAGTTTTTGTCAGTTTTCTTGAAGAACAGTATGGTGTTGTAATTGACTTTTTTAGCTGGATGAAGCTTGGAGTGCCTGTGGCAATAGTAATGCTATTTTCTGCTTGGGTAATTCTGACAAAGATTATTTTTCCTACAAGTTTTGAAGCTTCATTAGAAACAAAAGAGAAGTTGAATAATATGCTTCTTGAATTAGGCCCGTTAACAAAAGATGAAATCAAAATTTCATTTATTTTTGGGTTTGCTGTTATTGCTTGGATCACCAGTCGTTTAGTTAGAGAAACATTTGGAATAGGAATAGAGGATGCTGGCGTAGCTATTATTGTCTCAATAATACTTTTCATGGTCCCTTCATCTAATAAAAAAAATGATCTCATGCAATGGAATAAAACAACACAACTTCCATGGGGTTTATTAATTTTATTTGGTGGTGGATTGTCTTTAGCTGCACAAGTTTCTGGTACTGGTCTTGGAATATGGATAGGTCAAGGATTGACTATATTAAAAACTGTTCATCCGCTTGTGCTAATTTTTGCAATAGCAACTTTGATTATATTTTTAACTGAAATGACAAGTAATGTTGCAACTACTAGTACTTTTTTACCTGTAATTGGAGCATTGGCAATAGCAATTGGTGTAATACCTGTGGCACTTACAATACCAGTATGTCTCGCAGCAAGCTGTGCTTTTATGCTTCCTGTAGCAACACCTCCAAATGCTATTGTTTATGGCTCTGGTAAATTTACTATTGCTACTATGATGAAAGCTGGCTTTGCTTTAAATATAGTTGGTATATTTGTAGTGAGTTTGTTTTCATATTATTTAGCACCAATACTTTTTTAATGAAATATATTTATTTTTTATCAATTTTAATTTTAAATTTAGGGCTTCAATCAGCTAGTTATATTGATTATGTTTCTCCATATCATCCTATCGTAGGAAATAGCGGTATGGTTGTCTCTCAGAATGAGCTATCTTCAGACATTGGCATTGAAATACTGAATAAAGGTGGCAATGCAGTTGATGCTGCTGTTGCAGTTGGTTTCTCTTTAGCGACTACACTTCCAAGGGCTGGCAATCTTGGCGGCGGTGGTTTTATGTTAATTTATATCAAAGAAAGAGACGAGGCCTTTTTTATAGATTACAGAAGCC
>CAYXZT010000089.1:0-3209 GCA_964469915.1 uncultured Gammaproteobacteria bacterium | reverse complement strand
AATCCATCAATCACAAGAGATGTTTCTGGCGAAGGAGTTCAACAAGCTTTATTAAAATTAATTGAAGGAACTGTCGCATCAATTCCACCTCAGGGCGGAAGAAAGCATCCACAACAAGAATTTATTCAAATAGATACTTCTAATATATTATTTATTTGCGGTGGTGCATTCTCAGGATTGGATAAGGTTATAGATCAAAGAAACAGTAACATTGGTATAGGTTTTGGAGCAGAAGTTAATAAAAAATCTAATGTTCTACCTATTAACACTAATGTAGACAACCTTGAGCCTGAAGACTTGGTGAAGTATGGTTTGATTCCTGAGTTCGTTGGAAGACTTCCAGTAATTTCAAGCCTTCATGAGCTTGATGAGCATGCATTGGTAAGGATTTTAAAGGAACCAAAAAATGCATTGGTTAATCAATATAAGCATTTATTTGAAATAGATGATGTGGAGTTAACTTTTAGAGATGAAGCTCTTATAGAAATAGCACGCCAAGCTATTAAAAGAAAAACTGGCGCCAGAGGTCTCAGATCAATAATGGAAGACTTGCTTATGGAAACAATGTTTGGGTTGCCCAACCCAAACTTAGAAAAAGTCATTATCGATGAAAATACTGTTATCTCTAAATCAGACCCGATAAAACTTCTGAAAAACACACCAAAAAAATCATCTTCTGCTAATTGATATTTTCATAACAATCCCTATATTGGGTATATGAAAGAAATAAAATCAGACTTACCACTAATACCACTCAGAGACGTGGTTGTTTTTCCTGGAATAGTAACCACATTATTTGTTGGAAGACCAAAATCTATTGAGGCATTAAACATAGCAATGTCCTCCAATAAAAAACTAGTACTTGTAAGTCAACTAGACCCAGCAATTGAAAGCCCTGAATTTGATGATCTATATAAAAGTGCATCTATTAGCAATCTGTTGCAATTAATAAAATTACCTGACGGTACTATGAAAGTCCTGGTTGAGGGATACAAGAGATGTTCTATTGAGAGCATTCATGAAAAAGAAGGTTACGATGTTGCAAGAGTAATAACAATAGATGACATACCCCTAAAAGAAGCCGACGCATCGAATCTTGTTAGGTTTATAAAGGCTAAGTTTGAGGACTACATTGGAATAACTAAAAGAATACCACCTGAAATTGTATCCACAGTAGATTCATTGGATGACTTATCAAAGTTAATTGACACAATTACTGGACATCTCCCAATTGAGACTGAAAAGAAACAAGAAATTCTTGAAATTCCAGATTTAAAAGATAGATCTGAAAAAGTATTAATGTTTATTGAATCTCAACTTGATGTAATTGATGTGGAGAAAAAAATTAGAGAGCGTGTCAAAAAACAGATGGAGAAATCACAAAGAGAGTACTATCTTAATGAGCAGATTAAAGCAGCTCAAAAAGAGCTAGGTGAAATCGGTGAAGAGGGAGATGAACTTGAAGCATTAGAAGAGAAGATTAATAAGGTTGGTATGCCTAAGGATGCTCTTAAAAAGGCTAAAAGCGAATTAGCAAAATTTAAGCATATGTCGCCATCTTCTGCAGAAGCATCTGTTGTTAGGTCTTATCTTGATTGTCTGGTTGATGTTCCCTGGAAAAAGAAATCTAAAGTTAAAACAGATATTCAAGCCTCTCTAGATATCCTTGAACAAGATCATTATGGACTTGAAGAAGTAAAGGAAAGAATTATTGAATATCTAGCCGTTCAAAAGCGTGTTAAATCAATGAAAGCACCAGTATTGTGTTTGGTTGGTCCTCCTGGTGTTGGTAAAACATCATTGGGTGAATCAATTGCTAGAGCCACAAATAGAAAATTTGTAAGAATGTCTCTTGGTGGCGTTAGAGATGAGTCAGAGATAAGAGGTCATAGAAGAACTTATATAGGATCTATGCCTGGAAAAATTATTCAAAAACTTTCAAAAGTTGGAGTTAAGAACCCTTTATTTTTATTAGATGAAATAGATAAAATTGGAATGGATCACAGGGGTGATCCTGCATCTGCACTTTTAGAGGTATTAGATCCGGAACAAAATAATACCTTTAGCGATCATTATTTAGAAGTTGATTATGACTTATCAGAGGTTATGTTTGTATGTACAGCTAACAGTTTAAATATTCCAACACCTCTTTTAGATAGAATGGAAATTATTAGAATTCCAGGTTACATAGAAGATGAAAAGCTTAATATTGCTTCGAAATATTTACTTCCAAAGCAGATGGAAAGAAACGGCTTAAAGGAATCGGAAATCAAACTTCAAAAAGAAGTAATACTTTCCCTTATAAGATATTACACAAGAGAGGCAGGGGTAAGAGGTCTTGAAAGACAAATTGCAAAGATTTTGAGAAAGGTTGTTAAAGAACGATTGCTTTCTAAAAAGAGTCTTAGCAAGCCAACATCAATTACTGAAAAAAACCTTGAAACATTTTCAGGTGTTAAGAAGTTTAAATTTGGTATAGCTGAAAAAGATAATGCAGTTGGTCAAGTTACAGGTTTGGCTTGGACTGAGGTTGGAGGCGAGCTATTAACTATTGAGGCTTCTCATATTGCTGGTAAAGGCAATATTATTAAAACAGGTTCTCTTGGCGATGTGATGCAGGAATCAATTCAGGCAGCTCTTACAGTGGTAAGGTCTCGTGCAGATTCCTTGGGTATAAAACCAGATTTTTATGAAAAATATGATGTTCATATTCATGTTCCTGAAGGAGCAACACCTAAAGATGGGCCAAGTGCTGGAGGTGGTATGGCAATATCATTAATCTCTGCATTTACCGGTATACCTGTAAAAGCTGATACAGCTATGACTGGAGAGATTACCCTTAGAGGTCAAATCTTAAAAATTGGCGGGCTTAAAGAAAAGCTACTAGCTGCAAAAAGAGGTGGTATTAAAAATGTGATTATTCCAAAAGAGAATGAAGCAGATTTACAAGAAATACCTAAACAGATAACAAGTTCTCTCAATATAATTCCAGTTGAGTGGATTGATGAAGTTATCTCTTGTGCTCTAATAAGAGAGCCTTCTCCACAAAGAAAAAGTTCAGCTAGCTCAAAAAACAAAGATTTAAAAAAACAAAACTTAAAACAGGAAAATAACCAAGCACACTAAAACCCTTTATTTACTTGACTTTTAGGCCTAAAAGGCTTTTCATAGAGGGGTATTTATTAAATAAATTTACATAGAGGAGTATT
>CAYXZT010000088.1:0-3212 GCA_964469915.1 uncultured Gammaproteobacteria bacterium | reverse complement strand
CAAAAGAGATTATTGTGGAAACTAGTCAAGATTTATTTAAACAGTTAGAAGAAGCTGAAAAACTTTTTTCTAATGGATCAATTAAGAATGCGCAAAAATTAGTTAGGGATGTTATATCAAAAACTAAAACTTTTAAGAAAGTTCCTAATGCACTAAAGCATAAACTTAACTTTGCAATTGGACAATCCAGATATTTTGACGAAATGTCATCATTTGCAACAAACCCAAAACGTGAAGAGTTGATTTCTGAAATTACTAAAATTGTTGCTACTCCGCTTGAAGAACCAAAAAAACAAGCACATCGCATTCATGACTTACAAACGAAGTGGCAGCTTCTAGACCTATCAAGCAGACCTGCATCAAGAGAACAATGGTCAAAATTTAATGAGTTATGTAATAAAGGCTGGGAGCCATGTAGTGAATATTTTGATGAGCTAAAAGCAATTAAAATTAATAACGCTAATCAAAGGTTAAAAATTATTGAAGAAATTAATCTTTATGTTTCAGAAAACTCTGCTAAATGGCCAGAGGTAAGAACACTAATTCAGTATATGAGAGGAACTTTTGAGCAATGGCAAAAATTTGCACCTGTTCTTGATAAAGACCTTAATAAACTAAAAACAGCATATTTTGAAGCTAAGAAGCCTATAAATAATTATATAAAGAAACAAGAATCTAATGTAATTGCAATTAAAGAATCTTTAATATTAAAAGTTGAGGCAATAGATGGTGAAGATGGCGATCTAAATATTAAGAAGTTTAATGATTTAAAAAATGAATGGAAAAAAGCAGGCTCAGCAGGTAGAAAGCATGATAATAAATTATGGGATAAATTTAATAAGTCAGCTGATAGATTATTTAATGCAAAAAAAGAAGTTATAGATGCTGAAATTGTGCTTGCAGAAAATATTCTTAAAGACTTAAAAGATAAAACAATTAGCACTCAAGATGCCGAAACAAAACTTAATGAGTTAAAGAATATTCAAAAAACTAAAGAATATAACAATGTTGTTTCAAATATAAAAAACTTAAAGAATGAAAAAATTAAAGAAGCAAAAGCCTCTAAGCTATCAGAATATAATAAAATTTTTAGTGTTATAAATGATAAAAAAGATGCCACTATTTCACTTTCTAAACTTATAGAGGCTGCTATATCAAAGTCGATAAATAATAAAAAAACAGATAAAAAAGCTCTTTTATATAGCTGTATTAAACTTGAGATACTAGCAAATCTAGAATCCTTAAAAAAAGATGCAGCATTAAGACAACAGATACAGTTAGAGATGCTAACTAGTAAGTTTAATAAAAGTAACTCTGGAGATCTAAATGATTTAGATAGCCTAGTAATAAACTTTATTGAAAATTACTCTAAAGAGGATTCTGGAGCACCTGAAAAAGCATTGTGGAATAGAATTAGTAAAACTTTAGAAGTATTAGTGAGCTAACCTCTTAATGCTTCAATAATTTTGTTATGTTTGGTTTTTGTAAGGCTGTAAAAATAAAAAATAAACATAGGAATAAATAATAAAACTGGTCCGACGACACCCTGAACAAAAAACAACGAATAAGTTTGTTCATAGGAAGGGTCATCCTTGGGGTAACTTAAGTAAGACAAAACAATACCGCTCGTTATACTGCCAAGAGCTGTATTAACCTTTTGGATGAAAGAAACAGACGAATATAAAACACCCTCTTGTCTTTTGCCGCTTTGAAGTTGAACTTCATCTGCAATATCACCAATCATTGAATCTCTAACCATATTACCCATTATTGAAAGTGTAGATATAAAAACCAAAGGTACACACAAAAAATATACAAGAGTATAAGTCCCTTTTTCAGGTGTCAGGCCAAGGTTATAAAAAATAAATGCAGCAGGACTAGACAGGGCAACGCCAAATAAACAAACTAAAACAAGATTTCTTTTATCCATTAATTTAACAAGAGGAGGCACTAATTTAAATGAAACAAATGGGGCTAAGATATAAACAAATAAAAATACTGTAATCTGTGAGCCGCTAAGTTGCCAAAAATCAGTATTAATAAAAAGAGTTAAAGTATTGAGAAGCCCCCACGCTATAGAGATTGTAAGATTGCCTACAAAAAATATAACAAAAGACTTATTAGACAATGCAATATAGATCTCTTTAATCATTTCTTTTAACGAACTTCTGCCCTCCCATTCTGAAAGTTCGGAAATATATGAACGTGTAGTCCATGATGAATAAAGCATAGATAACGCCATAAAAAAACCACCAGTAACTGCTAAAGGAAACCATGCCTCTGGATTCAGTTGTCCAAAAGGATAACTAGGAGTCGATTTAAAAAATACATAATATGCAAGGAATGCATTAGTGATGGCAGCTGTCCATTGGAATAATTCACGTCTAGAAAAAAGCTCAGTTCTCTCGTAATAGTCTTGAGCAATTTCAGCACCAAAAGATCTATGAGGAACTTCGAACAATGTCATTCCAATTCTAGTTAAAGATGCGCAAACGAGCATCCACCAAAATAGTTGTGTTTGAGATAGACCCCATTCAGGCGAAGGTGAAAATAGCAAGACATAAAAAATAGAAACCGGTAAAAATGCTACAAACATGTATGGATGCCGTCTTCCATATGCAGATGATGTTCTATCAGAGATGGCGCCCATCAAAGGGTCAGTAACTGAATCAATAATAAGTGCAGTTGCAATAGCTAGTGATGCAAGTAAGGGGTCTAAACCAATAACACGTGAATAAAAAAATAGCAGGAAGAAAGTAAATGCATCAGTTTTTATTCCATTGGCTACTGCACCTACAGCAAAGCTATTTTTAAATTGTGTTGATAACATTTAATTATTTAAGTGGTTTAGAAGATCGTCTTTAAACAAATCAAATACAGGTGGCTCTATTAAGTGTCTCATTTGCGGTAGAATAATTAACTCACTTTTAGCAATTAGCCTGTTAGCTTTATAAGCATTTTTTACTTTAATAAGGGGGTCTTGAGCACCATGTATAATTAAAGTTTTAGAGTTGATACTTTTTACTTTTTTAATCCTATTTTTTGAACCCAATATTGCCATTATTTGCCTACTAAAACCAGTATCATCAGGACCAGCTCTTTTTATAGATTCAACGGACTTATCATAGAATTCCTGAGTATCTAAGTCATAGCCCTCAAGTCCTATTAAAGTAAATATCTTTTTACTTCTTTCAATGCGCTCAT
This sequence comes from uncultured Gammaproteobacteria bacterium, assembly GCA_964469915.1. Lineage (GTDB taxonomy): Bacteria > Pseudomonadota > Gammaproteobacteria > Magnimaribacterales > D2472 > SCGC-AAA076-P13. Next base: position 8 of record CAYXZT010000088.1, on the reverse strand, counting down.
CAATGGTT
>CAYXZT010000087.1:1593-3217 GCA_964469915.1 uncultured Gammaproteobacteria bacterium | reverse complement strand
AAATAAATCTACGCGTTTTAATTTAATTAATCTAAATAGTATTGATCTTGTTGAGGATAGATATAAGCCAGATATAGATATAACAATTTGCTTTAATGCTAGGGGAATGAATAATAATAATTCTGTAATTTTAAAACAAGGTGAGCATAAATTAGTTTCACCTATATCTTTTGGCCTTCCCTCTAACATCAATATAAATGATCTTATTAATTACCCTTATATAGAAATAACTAACTTGCTATCTCTATACTCTGAAGAAAGCATTATGAATTATTTCGTAAAAAATAATATTGAAATGAATTTTGTATCAAAATCAGATTCTTATTCTGCTGCTTTAGCTATGATAGAAATGGGAATGGGAGTTTCTCTTATTGATGATAATACTATTACTAGAGCCGATCTTGAAAAAGTAAAAATAACACAAATCAAAGATGTTAAATTTCAATACTCAATAAATGCCCTTATTAAAAAAGATGTTGTCAAAAAAGATCTCATAGCGTTCTATGAATATCTATCTAAATTAGATTAATAAGATTTTCAATTCTTAGAATCGCCTCATCTTTTTCAAATAAAGATAGTGTCATTCCAAGAGAAGGAGAATTAGTTGACCCCGTTAGCGCAATTCTTAAGGGTTGATTTACCTTGGGCACTGATAGTTCTTTTTCCTCCCTGTATTTTAATAATATATTATCTATATTTGACTCATTCCACTCACTTGCATCTGCAAGCCTTTCTTTTAGATCAATTAAAACTTGATTCGATGAACCAATAAACTTATCTATTGCCTTTTGATTATATTCGACTACATCATGAAAGTAACAGACAAGATTTAATGCAACACCTGCAAGATTATTTGCAGATGATCTCATTGAGTCAATTAGTAAATCCCTTTTTGGATGGTTATCAATATCAATATTTTTAGATACAAGAAAAGGCCTGAGATGATCAATGAATTCCTCTAAATCTAAATTCGCCATATGTTGTGAGTTTAAAAAATCTAGTTTTGTTATATCAAAAATAGCACCAGCTTTTTGAACCTCTGAAATACTGAACTCTTTAATTAAATCATCTAAATAGAAAACCTCATTTTCACCTCGAGACCATCCTAATCTTGCCAAGGTATTTAAAATGGCAGAATCTAGATAGCCAAGTTCTTTATATTCCCCAAGGCTAGTAGCAGCATGTCTTTTAGATAGTCTCTTTTTGTCACTGCCAAGGACAAGAGGTAAATGCGCATATTCTAATTCTGGATAACCTAATGCATTTTGAATATGAATTTGTCTAGGAGTATTACTGATGTGGTCTTCGCCCCTAATTACTGTAGTGACACCCTGCTCATAGTCATCAACAACATTACATAAGTGATAAGTTGGACTTCCATCACTTCGGAGAATTATAAGGTCATCTAATTCAGAATTATTGAATACTATGTCCCCTCTTACATAATCCTTAACAACAACCTCTCCTTCTAATGGGGTTTTAAGCCTTAGAACAGTATTTTCAGCCTTTGAAAGATTTTTATCTCTTGATCGGCCATCATATTGAGGTTTCTGTCCTTGGGATTGCTGTTCCGCTCTCATCTGATCAAGCTCCTCAACTGAGCAATCACAATAATAAGCCTGAT
>CAYXZT010000087.1:0-1493 GCA_964469915.1 uncultured Gammaproteobacteria bacterium | reverse complement strand
TCCGCTCTCATCTGATCAAGCTCCTCAACTGAGCAATCACAATAATAAGCCTGATTTGAATCAATTAACTTTTGGGCAGCAGCTGTATAAATATCATTTCTTTCAGATTGGTTTATTGGTTCCAAATCAGGAGACAAACCAATAGAGTTAAGGCTGTCTAAAATATTTTTTTCAAATTCTTTAGTTGATCTTTCTCTATCTGTGTCTTCAATGCGAACTAGAAACAATCCATCATTTTGTTTTGCATAAACATAATTAAATAATGCAGTTCTAACTCCTCCAATATGAAGAGTTCCAGTTGGACTGGGCGCAAACCTTGTAACTACTTTTTTCATTAATTTTTTCTCCATAAAGGTTCAACAGATGTTCGTTCATGCATATCTGAAAGCATATTCTCATGTTCACTTAATTCATTTTCATTTGTAACTATTTTTTTAAGATTGAAATTTTTTAAAGTTGACATTTTATTTTCAGATTTATTGTCTATAGATTGATTTTCATTCGATGACATAAACTCAAACTTTTTTTGACCCCCTGTAAGATGAAGGTAGACATCTGCAAGAATATTTGCATCTTTTAATCCTCCATGAAGCTCTCTGTCATAACCTTTTATATCAAATCGTGTAACTAGAGCATCAAGGGTGTTCCTTTGGCCTGGAAACATATCTCGTGCCATCTGCAATGAGTCTTCAATAGTACAGATTTCTTCAAGCTTAGGAAACGTCGATGAGGCTAGTTTAAGTTCGTTGTTTAAAAAACCAACATCAAACTCAGCATTATGAATAACAAGAGTTGCGCCATCTACAAACTCAAGAAATTCTTCAGCAATATCTTCAAAGAGAGGCTTGTCATTTAAATCTTCATTTGTGATCCCATGAACTTGAGTAGCCTCATCATCTATTAGCCTCATAGGATTTAAATAGGTATGAAAATGATCTTCTGATTTTTTTCTATCATTTAGAAGAACTGCTCCAATTTCTATTATTCTGTGGCCTTCTTTTACATGAAGCCCAGTAGTTTCAGTATCAAGAATTATATATTTTTTTGCCATAATTAAAGATTATCAATACCTTTGTTAGCTAACTGATCAGCAATTTCATTCTGTTTATGTCCAGAATGACCTTTAACCCAATTCCATTTTACATCATGCTTTGAAACAGCTTTATCTAATTCAATCCAAAGCTCTTTATTTTTTACATCTTTTTTAGCTGCATTTTTCCAGTTATTTTTTTTCCAATTAGTTATCCATAAAGTAATTCCCTGCATTACGTACTTTGAGTCAGTTGTAAGGTTTACGTGACAGGATTCATTAAGAGCTTTTAAACCTTCTATTGCAGCTTTAAGTTCCATTTGATTATTTGTGGTTTCTCTATCTCCACCAAAGTACTCTTTGGTAAGATCGCCAAACTCTATTAATGCACCCCAACCTCCTGGACCAGGATTTCCCCTGCAAGCACCATCTGTATAAATATTTACTGTTTTCATAAAATTAA
>CAYXZT010000086.1:0-3307 GCA_964469915.1 uncultured Gammaproteobacteria bacterium | reverse complement strand
TATCTTCATTTTGGCTTTTTGGTAATGCTATTTTGGATGTGATGAATATCAGCATGGATTCTTTTAGAATTATAGGTGGTTTATTCTTAATAGTTATAGCTTTCCAGATGGTGTTTGAGCAAAGACAAAGTAGGAGACAAAACACTGCAGATACGGCTATCGATGATGAAACAATCAAGTCAATTGCTATATTTCCACTTTCAATACCACTGATAGCAGGCCCTGGGGCAATGGCTACAAGTTTACTGCTATCCAAAGAATCATATCTAAGTATTGCTGATGCGATGGTATCTTACCTGCCAATACTAGTTGTAATGCTTATGGCATTGCTAGCAATGTGGCTATCATCTCAACTAGCTTCAAAACTAGGGCCCACCATCATTACTGTTGTTCAAAAGATCTTTGGATTATTGCTTGGAGCACTTGCCATAGAGTTTGTTATCGAAGGGATAAGAAATTCTTTTAATTTAATATAACCATGAGTCCTAATTCAGCATATATCTATTCTATTTTATCTGAAGCTATTGCTACAAAAAATTCTGCTGCATTTGTTGTTAGTGGAGGCTCTAGTCCTATAAAAATTTTTCAGGAACTTAGTAATTCTGACTTAGATTGGTCCAAAGTAACTATTACTTTAGTTGATGACAGGGCTGTAGATAAAAATCATAACGATTCAAATGAGAAATTATTAAATGAACACCTTTTGATAAATAAAGCATCTGATGCTAATTTTATTTCTCTTTTTACTGATTCTAAAAATGTTAAAAATATAAAGGATGGTTGTGACTTAATGCTGCTTGGAATGGGGGAGGATGCTCATTTTGCATCACTATTTCCATCAATGATTGAGTCCAACCCTGAACACTTTAATATTAATTCAAAGCCTGAAATTATATATACAGAGCCTATGGGAGATCCATTACATCCAAGGGTTAGTATGAATTTATCTATGATTCTTGACTCTAAAAAAATTATTTTATTAGCATCTAATGGTAATAAATTTGAACTTATTTCTGAGGCTAAAAATAATACAGGCCTTCCTTTATATTATTTGTTTAATCAAGAATTAGTAAATATTGAAATCTTAAAAACTTATTAAACTCTAGTTTTTTCAATATTTTTTATAACTTCGTCCTTTCTATCATCAAACCGCTTACCAAACCTGGCTTGAACGGTAGCTGATAAGATATCTATAATTGCTAAATGTGCCAGTCTTGATGTCATTGGTATATGAAGATTATTTTCTAAATGTGTATGAATATGCAAAACAACATTTGATAATTTTGCTAATGGAGAGTCTTCTGACGTCAGTGCAATTGTTTTAACCCCATTTTTTTTAGCAACCTTTGCAGTTTCAACAATTTCAGTAGTCCTGCCAGTAAAGGATATTAATACTAAAAGGTCTCCTTCCTTCATCATTGACGCTATCATTCTCTGGTTGATGTAATCAGTATGAGCTACAACAGGAACGCCAAATCTAAAAAACTTATGCTGCGCATCTAGCGCAACAGGTCCAGATCCGCCCAAACCAAAAAATGAAATACTTTGAGCTGAAACTAAAAGATCTGTTGCTTTATCTATTGCTTGAGGATTTAAATTTTGACCCACATTTACGATTGTAGACTGAATATCTGTCATAACTCTTTTTACAACTTCAGGCGTGTCTTTATCAACATTAAACCTATCAAGAAGATCATTTGTATTTGTTATTTCTTGAGCAATTTGTATTTTAAAAGATGGGTATCCATCAAAACCTAGTTTTTTACAAAACCTGTTAACCGTAGGAAGACTTACCCCAGCATCTTTAGCCAATGATGTAATCGATTGATTAATAACTTTTGATGGGTTGTTTAAAACAGAAAGAGCTATCCATTTCTCAGACTTGCTAAGCTTAACTTCACCATTTACTAAGTTATCTAATATCATAACCACTCATTATAACTATATGTAATTTATTTACAATATTTGAGATTTAATGCTATTAATGTATATTTTTAACATCATCTAAAGTAAAATTAGGTATAAATTTTTAAGAGGTAATAAGATTTGTCAAAAGATTTAGATCCAATTGAAACTAACGAATGGTTGGAAGCAATCAATAGTGTCATAAAGGAAGAGGGCGTAGAGAGAGCATCTTTTATAATGACTAAACTAGCAAAAAAATTGAATGAAGAAGGGGCTATACCTTCATATAACCTCACAACACCATTTAGAAACTCAATCCCTGCAAAAGACGAGGCTGCTATGCCTGGTGATCTATTTATGGAGAGAAGAATTAGGTCACTGATTAGGTGGAATGCACTTGCAATTGTACTTAGAGCTAATAAGAATGATGATGATCTTGGTGGTCATATTTCTACTTTTTCATCTGCTGCAACGTTATATGATGTTGGTTTTAACTATTTCTTCAAAGGATCTGAAGGGCAGTTAGAAGATCTTATTTATTATCAGGGGCACTCTTCTCCAGGTATCTATGCTAGAAGCTTTTTAGAAGGTCATCTTAGTGAAGAGGATCTTGATAATTTTAGAAGAGAAGTAAAGAAGCCAGGGCTTTCGTCTTATCCTCATCCTTGGTTAATGCCAGAATATTGGCAGTTCCCAACGGTTTCAATGGGTCTTGGTCCAATAATGGGAATATACCAAGCTCATATTATGAGGTATATGTCTGCAAGAGGGCTCGTACCTAGAGATGATCGAAAGGTTTGGGTGTTTTGTGGTGATGGAGAAATGGATGAACCAGAATCAAAAGGTGCTATCGCTTTAGCTGGGAGAGAAGAATTAGAAAACCTTATCTTTGTTATAAATTGTAATTTACAAAGACTTGATGGTCCGGTCAGAGGTAATGGAAAAATTATTCAAGAGCTTGAAGGTTCATTTAGAGGAGCTGGCTGGAATGTTATCAAAGTTGTTTGGGGCCGTAAATGGGATCCAATTATGGCTAAAGACAAAGAAGGCAAGCTTCAAGATATTATGGATGCTGTTTTGGATGGAGAAATGCAAAATTTTAAAGCTAAAGGTGGCGCATATACGAGAGAGAACTTCTTTGCTAAAGATCCAAGCGTTTTAAAAATTGTTGAAGATCTTACTGATGAAGATATATATAAACTTAATAGAGGAGGACACGATCCCTATAAGGTTTATGCCGCATATCATAAAGCAGTAAATTCCAAAGGAGCTCCAACTGTAATACTTGCTCTTACAACTAAAGGTTATGGCGTTGGTTCTAGAGAGGCTGATAATACAACCCATCAAGTTAAAAAGCTTTCAATGGATAATATTAAATCTTTTAGAGATAAATTTAATATTC
>CAYXZT010000085.1:0-3468 GCA_964469915.1 uncultured Gammaproteobacteria bacterium | reverse complement strand
GCTGTGCTCTAACCATCTGAGCTACATAGCCAATCGTTGAATGATAAGTCCTAGATTTCAAGAGTCAATATATATTTTAATTAACTTTTAGACGTTAAATTTAAAGTGAATAACATCACCATCCTTAACAATATACTCTTTTCCTTCTAATCTTAATTTTCCATTTTCTTTTGCGCCTAGTTCACCATTACAAGAAATATAATCATTAAACCCTATTACTTCAGCTTTTATAAAGCCTCTTTCAAAGTCGGTATGAATAACCCCAGCAGCATTGGGGGCTGTAGCATTATTTTTAATAGTCCATGCCCTAATTTCTTGGGGGCCTGCAGTAAAATATGTTTGAAGGCCAAGAATTTCATATCCTTTAAATATTATTTTGTTTAGTACAGGTTCATCCATCTCCATGAGCTCTAGATATTCCTGTCTTTCTTCATCTTCAAGCACAGCAATTTCCTGTTCTATTTTTATGCATGTTGGTATTACAACGCATCCAGATTCCTCAGCAAATAATGTTAGTTCTTTTAACTTCTGATCAGACTTTTCATCATCGGATACATTTGCTATGTAAAAGGTTGGTTTTGAGCTGAGTAGTTGAAAACTTTTAATGATTTGTTGATCATCATCATTAAATTTTTCAAGATTGATGAGCCTTCCAGAATCCAGATCTTCTTTAATTATTTTTAATAAATCAAATTCAATTTTATTATTTTTATCATTTGTCTTAATTAACTTTTCACACTTTGAAAGTCGTTTTGTTACTGTATCAAGATCTGCAAGAATAAGTTCAAGATTTATAATTTCTGCATCTCTTACTGGATCAATAGACCCATCTACGTGTGTTACATTATCATCCTCAAAACACCTTACAACGTGTGCTAGCGCATTCATTTCTCTTATATTAGATAGGAAGGCATTACCTAGACCTTCACCTTGAGAAGCTCCCTTAACAAGACCAGCAATATCTACTAGATCAAGGCTTGCTGGGATAATTTTTTTTGTTTCTACAATGTTATTGAGATCTATTAGTCTAGGATCAGGTAGAGGCACCTTACCAACATTTGGTTCAATAGTACAAAAAGGAAAATTTTCTGCAGGAATAGATGATTTTGTTAAAGCATTAAAAAGAGTAGATTTTCCAACATTAGGAAGTCCTACAATACCGCATTTGAAGCCCATAATTAATTAGTGTGAAGAATTTTTTGAGCTTTAGAAAACTCATGATTAAATATTAAATCTAGCACTTCACCACATTTATCATACGCAGAATCAATATACTTTTTATCTGTAGGGTGAAATTTATTTAGGACCCAGTTAGAAACCATGTCTTTGTTTCCAGGATGCCCAACCCCAATTCTCATCCTAAGAAATTTTCTTGATCCTGTTTTTTCAAAAATATCTCTAAGTCCATTGTGCCCACCATGACCACCATCTTCTTTAAGTCTTACTTCTCCAGGATTTAGATCTAGGTCATCATGGAAGATAATAATTTTATCCTCTGTTATATTTACATTCCTCATTAATTTTTGAAGAGTCCTGCCACTATTGTTTACAAAGTTGTTTGGAATTACCCAGAGGATTTCTTCGGAATGAGAGTAGGCGATATCAGCTTGAAATTTTTCTTTTGACGAGAAGATTGCAGAATATTTTTTACTTGCACTTAAAAGCCAATCTTTACCTATATTATGTCGTGTATTGTTATATTTTGACCCAGGATTACCCAAACCAATTAAACAAAGCTTAGGCACTTTTTAGCTCTCTTCAGACCCTTCGCTATCAGCTTCTGGCTCATCATTTGATTCAGACTCTGTATCAGACTCACCATCAGCCATCTCTTCATCATCTAGTACTTCAGGCTCTTCTTCAACAGCCTTAGGTGCGTTAACAGAAATAACCATTTGATCTGTTTCATCTGAAAGTCCTGGTATCTCAGCTCCCTCAGGAAGGGTAATTTCAGTAAGTCTTATTGATTGACCAAGTTCGATATTTTCTACATCAACATCAATTGATTCAGGAATATTTCCAGCAAGACACATAACTTCAACTTCTCTTATTGCTTTTGTTAAAACTCCGCCTTCATTTTTCACACCAGCACACTCTTCTTCATTGATAAAGTTAATAGGAATAACAACTTTTAATTGAGTTTTTCTAGAAACTCTTAGAAAGTCTGCATGAAGAAACTTGCCCTTGGCTGGATCTTTTTGAAGCTCTTTCAGCACAACTTTTTCTTCAAGCTCACCATTCTTGATAATTAGAACCTGTGTATAAAATAGCTCATTTTGTGAAGCCTTTGTTAGCTCATTAAGTCTTAATTTGATATTAAGAGATTCTTTTTCATCACCATAAATAATAGCAGGGACCATGCCATCTACTTTTCTTATTACTCTTGCTTTATTTGATCCTGTTCTTTCTCTAGAATCAGCATTTAAAATTATTTGTTCACTCATAATATCCTCTTGTTATAAAAACATTTCACTTAGAGACTCTTCATTGCTTAATCTCTTTATACATTCAGCAATAGTAGCTGCCAATGAAATGACGCGTATTTTACTGCATTTTTCCCCTTCATGTGTCAAAGGAATCGAATTTGTTACAACTAACTCGTCTATTTCAGAGTCATTTAGCCTATCAATTGCAGGTCCTGACAATACTGGATGAGTAATATAGGCTTTAACAGCAGCAGCCCCATGATCCTTAAGTGCTTTTGCTGCATTGCATAAGGTACCAGCTGTATCAATAATATCATCTGGAACGATACAAACTTTGCCTTTAATATCACCAATAATATTCATTACTTCAGAATGATTAGCTGCATCTCGTCTTTTATCAATGATTGCAAGATCAGCATCATTAAGCTGTTTTGCTAGGGCTCTTGACCTCACAACGCCACCAACATCAGGAGAAACAACTACGATATTGTTATCAGGGTTAGTTGCCTTTACGTCATCTACCATTAATTTAGTTGCATATACATTATCAGCAGGCATGTCAAAAAAACCTTGAATAGTTTCTGAATGAAGATCCACTGTAAGAACTCTATCTATACCAACCGTATAAAACATATCTGCAACTACTTTTGCGCTTATAGGGACTCTAGCTGATCTGACTCTTCTATCCTGTCTGGCATAGCCGTAGTATGGAACAATTGCAGTAATCCTTGAAGCTGATGATCTTTTAAGAGCGTCTGCAAGAAGCATTAGTTCCATTAAATTCTTGTTTGAAGGTGAACAGGTTGACTGAAGTATGAAAGTATCATGACCTCTGACATTGTCCTTGATTTGAACTTTAATCTCACCATCAGAAAAATAACCAACGTCTGCTTCTGATACTTTTTTCCCAAGTATATTTGCAACCTCATTAGCAAGTTCAGGGTTAGCAGTTCCTGTAAAGATATCTAAAACTTGTTTACTCATTTCGGTCACCTAATTAATGGCTGGGGTGGGAGGATTCGAACCTCCGCATGACGGGATC
>CAYXZT010000084.1:0-3582 GCA_964469915.1 uncultured Gammaproteobacteria bacterium | reverse complement strand
TTATATAGGTGATCTTGAGCTTCTGGTTTTAACTGAGCAACTCCCATAGTAATCACATCAATAATTGCTGAGTAGGCTATTCTAGAGGTAAGAGGCTTGTTAATCCTAAAATTATCTCCAACATTAATCTCAATTGGGTAATCACATATATTAGCTAAAGGGGAGTCACCTGGCATTATTCCGATAACCTTCACTCCTGAATTTCTAACAATCTTCACGCTATCTATTAATGCAGATGTTGTACCAGATTGAGATATTGCAACGACAACATCATTTTTTGAAAGTGAATTAGCTGACATCAGCTGAATATGAGGATCAGATATGAAAGACGATGATATTTTTAGTCTAAAAAATTTATGCTGCGCATCCATGGCTACTGGGGCAGAGCCTCCAAATGCATAAACCTCAACCCTGTCAGCATTAGCAAGAGCCTCAATTGCAGACTCAAGGATATGCTGGTCTATCTGCGAACGAACATTTAATATTTCACTAATTGCGGTATCAAATACTTTTTCACAAAGCTCATTAATACTGTCATCCTCATCAATTTCATACATAACAAAATAGTCATCAGCTGCTAGTTGTTGGGATAAATTAATTTTGAATTCTTGATACCCTGAAAATCCCAAGGCCTTGCAGAATCTTATTAAGGTTGGCTCACTTATTCCAATAGCACTTGATGCCTCTGCTGTCTTCATAGTAATTACAGATTTTGGATCATTTAAAACAAAATCAGCAACCAGTTTTTCAGATTTTCGTAATTCAGGTATGGTATTTTTAATTTGTCGCAATAATTTTGTTGGCATAGGGTTAGAATATCTCTCTTAAGCAAAAAAATGAATCCCTAAATGGACGTATCGCATATTTTAGATCATCTTAACGACCAACAACGAGAAGCGGTTACGTCAGAAAAAAAGCACTTAATGGTTTTGGCTGGAGCTGGATCAGGCAAAACAAGAGTCCTTGTTCATAAGATAGCTTGGGAAGTTGAAGCCTTAAATAAAAACCCAAGTTCAATTATGGCGGTAACATTTACTAACAAGGCAGCTCTTGAAATGAGGTCTAGGATAGAAGAATTGTTACAGGCTCCTATGATGGATGGTTGGGTCGGTACCTTTCATGGTCTTGCTCATAAAATGCTTAAACGCTTCCACAAAGAAGCTAGTCTAAGCAGTGGTTTTACTATTTTAGATTCAGATGACCAGCTAAGAATAATTAAAAGAATTTCTAAAGAACTTGGACTTGATGAAGCTACATGGCCATCAAGGCAAAGCCAATGGCAGATTAATTCTTGGAAAGACGAAGGCTTGAGAAATGACTTCGTTGACGACAAGGGAGACTTTTCTCGAGAAACTATTAAAAAGATTTATAAAGAATACGAAGCAACATGCTTGAGAGATAATCTTGTAGACTTCGGAGAACTTCTTCTCAAATCATATGAGATTGTAAGAGACAATGCAGCTGTAAAAGCCTTTTTTCATTCAAGATTTAGATCAATATTAGTTGATGAGTTTCAAGATACAAATACTATTCAATATAGCTGGCTGTTAGAAATAGCATCAGCAGAGGCATCCATAACAGCTGTTGGAGATGATGATCAGTCCATATATGGCTGGAGAGGAGCAAAAGTTGAAAACGTAGATTCCTTTACAAAAACATTTGACGATACTGAAATTATTCGCCTAGAACAAAATTATAGGTCTACAAATATAATTCTTGGAGCTGCAAATGCGCTCATAGAAAACAATTCAGATAGGCTTGGAAAAAATCTTTGGACAGAAAAACTGGAGGGAGAACAGATAGTTTTATACCAAGCTTATAACGAACAAGATGAAGCAAGATTTGTAGCAGATGTCCTAAAGGACTGGATGAACAAGGGAGAAATGTACGAGGATGCAGCTGTGCTATACAGATCTAATGCCCAATCAAGAGCTCTTGAAGAGGCTCTCCTCAGGTCAAGCATTCCATATCGAATTTACGGTGGCCAAAGATTCTATGAAAGGCTGGAGATAAAAAATGCAATCGCTTATTTAAAAATCATTTTTAATCACTCTGACAATCCTGCATTTGAAAGATCAATTTCTAATCCAACAAGAGGAGTTGGTGAAAAGACTTTGGCTAAAATTAGAGGCGCTGCAAAACAATTTGATATTTCTTATATAAAAGCATCTGCTAAATTGATTGATGAAGGATCTATTTCAGGAAGAGGGGGCGCAGGGCTATCTGCATATCTTCAATTTATTATGAGATGCAAAGAATTCATAGAAGAAAATCCTTTATCTGATCTTATGGAAGAGATTATCAAAACTTCAGGCTTGGTTGCCTATCATGCTAAGGAGCCTGGAGAAAAGGGTAAGACGCGTGTTGAGAATTTAGAAGAGCTTGTAACAGCAACAACTAATTTTGAACAAAGCATAAAGGATGATAGGCCTAATAAAGAGATAGCAGAGCAATACTTAGATATGATTTCATTAGATTCTGGAGACAGGCAGGCTTCAGAGCATGACGATGCAGCACAGCTTATGACTCTTCATTCAGCAAAGGGACTGGAATTTAAACTTGTGCTTATGACTGGACTTGAAGAAAGCTTATTCCCTCATGGTAGATCTATGGAAAATCCATCTCAGCTTCAAGAAGAAAGAAGGCTCTGCTACGTAGGGATAACAAGGGCAATGGAAAAATTATATATAACGCATGCAGAATCGAGAAGGTTGCATGGATCAGATACATTCAATCCTCCATCACGATTTTTAAGAGAAATCCCTAAAGAGCTTATTAATGAAATTAGACCAAGGGCACAAACCAATGTCCCTTATAATAGAAAAGATTTTAAAGAAACGAAATTTGAATTTGAAGACGAAATTGGAATCTCATTAGGCCAAAGGGTTTTACATAAGACATTTGGAGAGGGCGTTGTTCTTAATTATGAGGGTTCAGGAGATGCGGCTAGAGTTCAGATTAATTTTAATAATGCAGGCACTAAATGGCTTGTAATGGCCTATGCTAATCTAGAGAAATTATGATGAAAAAAAAATACTTATATCTTTTAACAATATTTTTAATTATTGGTTGTTCTGAAAGCTCAGATGTTAATAATCAATCGTCAATCGACACCCAAAAAACATATAACTGGAGGCTGGTAACTGCCTGGCCAAAAAACTATCCTGGATTAGGAATGGCTCCAGAGAGAATTGCTGACTTAGTAGAAGAAATGAGCAATGGCCAAATGAAAATAACAGTATATGGTGCCGGTGAACAGGTCCCAGCATTTGGAGTATTTGATGCTGTATCAAGTGGAGCACATCAGATGGGCCACAGTGGAGGGTATTTTTGGAAAGGGAAGGCTCCGGCAGCCCAATTCTTTACTGGAGTGCCTTTTGGCTTAACAGCGGATGAGATTAATGCATGGACCAATAGAGGTGGCGGCATTGAGCTGTGGAGAGAGGTCTATGAACCATTTAACATATATCCGATACCAGCAGGAAATACTGGAACACAAATGTTTGGCTGGTTTAATAGGGAAATAAATTCATTGGATGACATCAAAGGATTAAAAATGAGAATACCTGGAATAGGTGGAGA
>CAYXZT010000083.1:0-3660 GCA_964469915.1 uncultured Gammaproteobacteria bacterium | reverse complement strand
TATACGCCTCTGAGATTTAATGTCAACACCTAAAATGAAAAAAGATTAAATAAATATCTCACCCTTTAAATATAAGACTGAATTACCTCCAATAAGAACTCTTTCATCTAAATGTTCACAATATAAAATGCCGCCACGTTGCGATAATTGTTTTGCAATTAACTTCGTCTTATTTAATCTTTTACTCCAATATGGAATTAAAGATGTGTGAGCTGAACCAGTAACAGGGTCTTCAATAACTCCTGTTGATGGAAAAAAACATCTGGAAACAAAATCAGAATCATCTCCTGGAGCAGTTGCAATAACTCCTCTTTTATCTATTTTTTTTATAGCTTCAACATTTATATTCAAGTTTTTAATATCTGATTCACTTTTAAAAATAGCTAATAGATCATCTCGACCTTCATAGAGATCTATTGGAAATAACCCTAAAGAATTAAATACATCATCATGCTTACTTGATGAAATAAGTTTATCTGTTGGAAAATCTAAAAAAAGAGTTTCCTCTTCTTTAAATACCTTAAGAACACCATTTTTTTTTGAATGCACCTCAAAGATGTTGGCATCTGTATTTATATAGTTAAAAAATACATGCGCAGAGGCTAATGTTGCATGGCCACATAAATCAATCTCACATTCTGGTGCAAACCATCTTATAAAATATTTATTATCCCTAAAATTAACAAATGCGGTTTCTGAAAGATTATTCTCAGCAGCAATATTCTGCATTACCCGTTCATCATCAAGATCAGAGAAAATTACTGCTGCCGGATTCCCAGAAAACAAAGAATTTGTAAATGCATCAACATAGTAAACAGGCAATTTCATGATGCTGTCTTAGAGAAGACTATTTCAAATTAATCATTGTGCATATTTTATTTCCTGATGGATCTCTTAAATAAGCTAAATATGCTTTTATGCCTCCTGCCTCTCTGACTCCAGGAGGATCTTCACATGCCACGCCACCATTCTCTTCGCCTGCTTTGTGCCAAGCATCACAAGTAGCAGTATCTGCTGCCTTAAACCCAATAGTAGATCCATTTCCATGAGAGGCATCATTGCCATCTAATGGCTCAGTTATCATAAAGGTTCCACCATCTAAAAAGTACATATACCTTACAACACCATTGTGCCCAATATGCTGGTACCCTGGTTTAGCTCCTAATACTCCTAAAGTGGCGTCATAAAACTTTTTTGATGCCTCTATATCAGTTGCCCCTACCATAATATGATTAAACATAAATCGCTCCTTAATTGAAAAAAATTAAAATTATCATTATCTGTAGCACTACAATATCAATACTATTCTAGAAGTACAACTTCGCCTGGAGTAAGAGTAGTAAAGTTATTTAAATTAGCATTTTCTAAGGCTCTCTCAAGTCTTATTTTAGGCTCAATAGTATCTTCATCAGTAAGTGTAAATGTTGCCCAATGCATCCCAAAACTAAATTCAGATTCTAAATCTATCATTATTTTTATAGCATCCTCAGGATTAACATGGCTTGCTGCCATAAACCATTCAGGCTCGTAGGCACCTATTGGTATAAATGAATACTTTGGAGATCCTAGCTTTTCTTTAGTTGTAATAAAGTCATTAGAGTATCCTGTGTCACCAGCATGGAAGATAGAATAGTCAGAGCTCTTGATATACCAACCACCCCACAAGCTCTTATTCTTATCAAAAAGCCCCCTTCTTGACCAGTGCTGAACAGGAGTAAATGTAAAAGTAAAATTATCAATATCAAAGGACTCCCACCATTCAAACTCTATAATATTCATAATATTATTTTTATCAAAAATGCCCTTATCGCCCTTTGGAATTAAAAAAATAATATCAGGATTTAGTTTGTATAAAAGCTTAAGAGATCTAATATCTAAATGGTCATAATGATTATGGCTTATAGTTACTATATCAATATCTGGTAAATCAGAAATCTTTAGAGCAGGTGGAATCAATCTCTTTGGACCAAAATTCTTAAATGGAGAAGCCCTCTCAGAAAAAATTGGATCTGTTAAGATTGATAGTCCATGTTTTTTTATTAAAAAAGTAGAATGGCCAATCCAAATTGTATAATTATCATCATTATTTAGATCTAGATTCTTCCAACTATTTGATAAATCTATAGAAGTTTTAATTGGCTCTTTTTGATTTCTTTGCCATTTTATAAGATCAGAAAACGGTTTATCAATTGCAATACCATTTGTATTTTTATATTTAGCTATTACAGGTTGTGGCATAACTAGTCCTACTAAAATTAGTAGTTTTATTACGATGGTTAATTTATTAAGAAGTAAGTGCTTCTTTGACAGCTTCATGAACAACCTTGCCATTTTTGATATTAAGACCATTGGCTAAATGTAAATTCTCACTCAGAGCAATTTCTATTCCTTTATTAGCTAGCTCAAGAACATATGACAATGTAGCTTTATTAAGTGCTTCTGTCGCCGTTAAAGGAACTGCACCCGGCATATTTGTAACACAATAATGTAAAACACCATTGTGAAGGTATGTTGGTTCATCGTGAGTTGTAGGTCTACTAGATTCAAAACAACCACCCTGGTCTATAGATATATCGACCATTACAGCTCCTGATTTCATATTTTCTAGCATATTATTTTTAACTACCTTAGGAGCTTGTTTGCCAATTACATAAACAGCACCAATTACCAAATCAGAGTCTTTTATTGCTTCTTCAATTGAAGATTCTGTTGAAAGGATATAGTCAATATTATCTGTGCCATAAATATCTTTAAGTTCATTTAATCTTTTCTCTGATAAGTCTATAATTTTTACATAGGCTTTATTTGAAATAGCCTTCTCAATAGCTTCAGTGCCTGCAACCCCAGCTCCAATTACTGTAACTACTCTAGGCTCAATATCATTAAATGCTCCAATTAGAGTCCCCATACCTTTATTTGGTCTAAGAAGGTGATATGAGCCTACAATGACACTTAATTGCCCTGCTATAGCGCTCATAGGAGCTAATAGGGGCATAGTTCCATCCTCTGCTGTAACAGTCTCATAGGCAATGCCTGTAGCTCCAGTAGCAACTAATCCTGCTGCTTGCTCCGGTTCACCAGCCAAGTGAAGGTAAGTAAATAGAGTGTGTGTTTCATTTATATATTGAAACTCTTCTGGCATTGGTTCTTTGACTTTTACAATTAAAGTTGTTGATTCAAATACTTCCTTTGCAGAATTTAGTATTACAGCTCCAGAATTTAGATAATCATTATCAGTAAAACCAATTGCATCTCCTGCCATAGATTGAACATATACATCATGAGAGTGATCGACAAGAATTTTTACAGAAGCAGGTGTTAATGACACCCTAAACTCATTATTTTTAATCTCTTTTGGAACACCTATTTTCATAAGACTACTATATCAAAAATGAACAAATATAATGTAAAAAATATACGCAATAATTGGTGGAGCTAAACGGGATCGAACCGTTGACCTCCTCGCTGCCAGCGAGGCGCTCTCCCAGCTGAGCTATAGCCCCAAGCGTATTATTATCTCATTATATGAATGTTATGAGTTATTTTTTTACTTTATATTTCATAAAAATATTCATAACTCGAACTGTAAATTTTGATGCCAAGGCTATCTTTTTTTTAGCTAACTTAATTCTTAAATACTTTATAAATAAACTCATAACA
>CAYXZT010000082.1:0-3662 GCA_964469915.1 uncultured Gammaproteobacteria bacterium | reverse complement strand
GAATTACTAAATTTACCCATAGCTCTGGCATAGGTATAAAAATACTTTCAAACCATGTAACCATTCTATGCTGCTCATCCATCATAAAGGGAGCTGGAAGTTTTCCATAGCCATGAAAAAAGAAGGCTATTCCTAATGCTAGCCTTGGTAACCAAGTAACCGAATTCATAAAAGGACTTGTGATCATATCGAGTTTATTATTAATTTTTTTCATTATTTATATAGTTTGAGTTTCTAAAAGTATATCTTTGTCATTGCAAAGAGCAAAGCCATTAATGTTAATAAAGTTGTCTAGCTCGTCTTGGCCTATATTAATATGAGCAAATATTCTTCCTGAAGGAGAAACTGTTTCTTTATTAATACACCCCATCCTAAATAGTTTGGCTCTAATATTTCCCAATGATGCCTCAAGTGAAACCCATCCTCTATATATACCATTAAATAGATCATTATTAATAAGCTCTCTCAGCTCATCAATACCTATATTTCTTTCTGCCGATATCCAAACCTCATTAGATTTATTTTTATCTTTGATTTCGGTTATGCCTTTAAGGTCACATTTATTATTTACTCTTATTTGAGGAATACTTTGCAAATTTAAATCATCTAAGATTTGATTAACTTCTTTTTCTTTTTGACGATGATCAATATCAGAAATATCAACTACATGAAGTAATAAATCAGCAGACTTGAGCTCATCAAGAGTTGCTTTAAAAGATTCAATAAGTTGAGTTGGAAGTTCAGAGATAAAGCCAACAGTATCAGAAAATAGTATTGGTCCAAGCTCTGGATCTACATTTTTTCTTGTAACTGAATCCAATGTAGCAAATAGTTTATCTTCTGCAAGCTGTTTGCTATTTGTTAAGGAATTAAAAAGAGTTGTTTTGCCTGCATTTGTATACCCAACAAGTGCGACAAGTTTATTTCTACTCTTCTTTCTAGAATAGCTATTAAGTTGTTTTTGTTTATGAGCTTTTTCAAGTCTACTTTTTAATCTTTTGATTCTATGTCCTATTAGTCGCCTATCTGTTTCAAGCTGTGTTTCTCCAGGCCCTCTTAGTCCTATGCCGCCCTTTTGTCTTTCTAAATGAGTCCACCCTCTAATTAACCTAGTTGATAGGTGGTTAAGTTGTGCTAGCTCAACTTGAAGCTTACCGATATGTGTCGTTGCTCTTGATGCAAAAATATCTAAGATGAGTTCTGTTTTATCAATTACCCTAACCTTTAATTTAAGCTCGAGGTTTCGAGCTTGAGACGCAGAAAGTTGGTGATTAACTATTACGAGCTCAGCCTTGCATGATTCAACTAATTCTTTAATTTCTTCTAACTTACCTTTATTAATAAAATGACTTACTGATGGAGATTTCTGTTTACTAGCACTTGATTGAACGATGCTAGCTCCTGCTGAGTTGACCAGCTCATAAAACTCGCCATAAATATTCTCGAGCTCTTGCCCTGTTCTCAAGGATTCAACATCAATAAAGATTATTAGTGTTTTAGGGGTTTGAACTTTTTCATGAATCATAAATTTAAATAATATTGTAGAGATTTTATAAAAATTTGTTACTATTAATTGTGTTCATTAAAAATTCTTTTGGAGGATGTTTATGGATAGAGGTGAACGAGCTAGGAAATCGGCTGATGCAAGTTTAAAGCGAAAAGCTGTAAGAGATATTAAAAAGAAAAAACTTAATAAGATATATAGAGAACTAAGAAAAGCTCGAAATAAGTAAATTTAAACAAACGATAGTTTAAATTTTGGCGATACTGTAAACCCTAGTAGGATATTTTATAAGCAATAATATGATAGAAAAAATATTAAAAACTATTTCTGATAATATCGATAAATACATACCCATAGGTATTGTCATACTTTCATTTTATATAGCAGCTATCGTTTAATTTTTGCTCTAGAATTTCTTTTTTTGAGCTTCGCATTTTCCAGAAGCCATAATTTGAATCTTTGGGTTCCTATTCTTAGATCCATCTTTTTTATTAAGCCAAATATCTCCTGTCATTTGACCTTTGCCAGTGAACCAATTAAAGGTATTCGAAACCCTGTAAATGTCTACCTCATAATCAGGGAAAAGTGGGTGTACTTCACCAGGCTTCATACTATGAGTTATTGTGATACCAGTCTCTAAGTTTTCAGCATCCCAGTCTGCGGTCGGGTTTATCCATGCTGGTGATGGCTCAATAGTATGCTTAAGTGATTTAAATGTCTCTTTGTTACTATCAACTTCCCAATACTGAACAGCGTAGATTTTATCTTTTTCCCAATCCTCTTCGGCAAAATTGGTTTTGGCACGCTGCAATAAGAACAAGGATTGTTGAGTTTGCCTAGCCAGGTTTTTGAAAAGCTCAATACCTTCAGAAAGATAGGTTTTCTTTATGTCCTTATATGTAACAGAATATGTGCCATCAAGCTCGCATAGGATTTTAGAAGACGCACTATAAACAGGCATGGATATTAGAAATATTAGTAGGAATCTCATGCTAATATCTTAACTGAAAAAAGCTCTTTATTTTCTAAAGAGCTTTTAAATTATTTAAAGATTTATAAATCTTATTGTTAAGCCTTATCTCCATATTCTTGCATATGCTCAGCAGTTCTTTCATTTGTGCCATACATAAAATGGTTTGACATATTTTCTCTATATTTACTAGCTGGAACTGTTAGGCCAGCTGCTTCAGCCACCTCTCTGATATGCATAGGAGTGGCACCACAACATACACCAAGGTAATTAATACCTAATTCAAAAGCTTCTTTACCGAATTCACGAATCTCATATCTATTACAATACAAAGGATCTAATGCTGTAGGAAATGTCCTTCCATGAGGAGCGGGACAAGAGCATCCATGATCATCAGGCAAATTAAAAAAAGTAGGATTTGCATCTGTTGTTCTAAATGGTAACGGCAGTGCTCCCATATGACATTTCAATATTTTTCTAGCTTCTCTTAAATAAGGCATCATTGTGTCAGGCCCTCTAAAGCAGTTCATACCCACAACATCAGCACCTCTTTGCTCTAATTCTTTCATAGTATCTATAATAGAAACCCCGTCTCTCATCTCATTTTCAGCCATTGGTGCAATGGTAATTACTGATGGAAGTCCTGCTTTTTGAATGACATCTAGAGCCATATATGCTTCTTCAGCATAATAAAATGTTTCTCCAACTAGCAAATCGGCACCTTCATCTACAGACCATTCAACCATTTCATTAAACATTCTTTCAACTTCCGCATGTGAATCAGAATTACCCTGTTCCCATATATTAGAGTTAGAAATATTTCCTGCCATAAGGTTTGGCTCACCGCCATTAATTGGGTTATCAGCAACTTTTTTAGCAATTTTCAATGCAGCACGATTAAGTGGCTCTATTAAATCTTCCTTTCCTATAACTCTCATTTTTTCTCTGTGGGCGTTATAAGTAAAAGCCTCTACTACATCTGATCCAGCATGTTGAAAGTCTTTATGCAGATTTTCTAAAGCCTCTGGGTGCTCCAATGAGACCATAGGAACAAATTCACCAGCAGATAAGTAGCCCCTTTTTTCAATTTCAAAAAGAAAGCCTTCTGCACAAATAACAGGGCCTTCATTTAATCTTTGTATTAATTGTCTTTTCATATTTTTTCTCTTAATTAAGCTATTGAATCCT
>CAYXZT010000081.1:0-3713 GCA_964469915.1 uncultured Gammaproteobacteria bacterium | reverse complement strand
GAAAAAAATAATTTTTCTTTAATTGTAACTGTTGATTGTGGAATTAAAGCTTTGACTCAAGTTGATTTAGCTAAATCAAAAGGGATTGAGGTCATTATTTGTGATCATCATCTTCCAGGTGAAAAGTTGCCAAATGCATATGGAATAGTTAACCCAAAACAACTAGGCTGTGAATATCCCTTTAAAGACTTGTGCGGTTGCGGTATTGCATATAAGTTGATAACTGCTCACAATCTAACATCTGAAACACCAACAGATATTTATAATTATTTAGATTTTGTTGCCTTAGCAACAATTTCTGATATGATGCCTTTAATTGATGAGAATCGTTTGATGGTTTTCTATGGATTAAAAATATTAAATACAAAGCCAAGAGTAGGTCTTAGAAATTTCTTGAGATCACTTAATAATAAAGTAGATGAATCAAAGGTGTCATTTAATATAGGTCCAAGAATAAACGCTGCAGGAAGAATGAAAAATGGAAAAATCATTGTTGATCTATTGATTGAAGAAGATTTAGATAGAGCTAATAGATTATCTAATGAAATTGAGTTTTTAAATCAAAATAGAAGAAAAATTGAAAAGAATGTAGTTGAAGAAGCTGAACATCAGATTAACGATAAAAGTTTCACTAATACTGTATATTCAAAAGAATGGAATAAAGGTGTACTAGGAATTGTTGCTTCTAGACTTATTGAAAAATCTTATAAACCTACAATAGTAATGACTGATTCTGATAAAGAATTACTTACGGGCTCAGTTAGGTCTGTAAAAGGCTTTGATGTTTATGAGGCTCTTTTAAAATGTAAAGAAAATATTTATCAATTTGGAGGACACAAATATGCGGCAGGATTAAAAGTTAAAAAGTCAAAATTTGAACAATTCAAATTGCAGTTTGAAAACACAGTAAATAATACTGTTAAAGGAGAAATGTTCAATAAAAAATTTCCTTACGATCTTTTAATTGATTTTTCTGAAATTAATTATAATTACATTAAAATACTTTCAAGAATGTCTCCCTTTGGATTAGGAAACAAAAGACCTATTTTTAGAACGAATGATTGTACAATTAATGAAAAATTAAAGTTTCTTGGAAAGGAATCGCAAATAGTCAAATCCACAATTATAGACTCATTAGGCAATAAACTTCCCTTTATATGTTTTGATAAAAAAGATCAACTTATTGATTTAAACTCAAAATTTGATATTCTCTTCACAATAAGTATTAATTCTTTCTCTGGTAAAAATCAGGTTGAGTTGACTCTAAAAGAAATTAATTTAAAAAAATAAACCCTGCAAAAGCAGGGTTTATCTAGATTACTTATAGTATAAATTATTTAAAATCTTAGATTAAGAGATAAATTCCATGTAGTTCCTTTACCGAAGTACACATTATTTTCAACGTTAACGCCATTCCAAGTTCTTCCACCTTCATTATGGAAGTTAGTTTGGGACTGCGATATATATTCTTTATCAAACAAGTTATTCACATTAAGTCTTGCACGAGTTTCATAACCTAAAAAGCTAAATTGATAGGTAGCACCTAAATCAGTAGTTCCAAATGATGGAAGCTTAATAGATCCTCTATTATTTGCAGAGTTAAACTCATTATCTAGTGGGCCAAACCTACCATGAAGATCATCATAACTCATCATATCAAGATCTAGAGAAAGTTTTGATGATAGCTTATAGTCAAGACCTAAGTATAGAACAGTTTGAGCAGCATCTCCAATTTTAACACCATCTAAATATAGTGTTCCAGTTGTTCCTGCAGATTGATTATTGTCAATATAATAAGCCTCTCCTTCAAAGTTTTTTGTATACTTCCAGTTACCAAGTGAAGCCATACCTTTAACTCTTAAACGGCTTGATGGATACCAAGTCATTTCAGCCTCAATACCCTGGTGAGTTTGTTCAACACCGCTATAAATAATTCTAACACCTTGATCATCTATTGATGTACTTCTTCTAAGTGTTCTATCACCCCATACAGTATGATAAGCATTAAGAGTCCCTTTAAAGTTTGAAGATCTAAAACCATATCCTAACTCAAATGAAGTGAAGGATTCATTAAGAATTTCATCTGCTTCCTCAAAATCATAGTCAGCATTAGGAAATACTCCATCAAACGAAGGAGGCCTCATAATTTGACCAACGTTAAAGAAAAAGTTAGAGTTATCATTTGCTCTATAATTAGCACCCCCTTTTATATAACCCCCGTCTACAGTAACTACTCTACTTAGGGTTTCAGGAGCTGCTGTATAGTATCCTTCCCATTGATACTTTTGTCTAGATGTTCCCATTTGAAGTACTGCAGAGAACTTATCGCTACCAGTATATTCAATTAATCCATTGAATCCAGTCCAATCAACATGGCCTATATAATATCTTTGAGAACCATTTGGATTAGCTGTTCCCATATCTTTGAAAGGATTTGCTTCATAGGTGTCAACTATAACTGTACCTATTCTGTCTCCATTTCCAGAAAATCCAAAACCATTTATTGTGGAAATATATCCATCTAATCCAAACATAGTTTCAGGCCCTCTTCTATGTAGAGCTTCGTAAGTTCTTACATCAACTCCAATTTCATATCTAAAGTTATCTGAATCTATTTTAATTTTGGAAATACCACCTAGCCAATTATGAGAGTTAGTAGAAAATCTTCTAATTGTTGTATCAGCACCCCATTTATTTGGAAGGCCATCAATGGTATTATGATATCCTAGTTTCATTCCAGCAAATGGTCCGCTGTCTGGAACATAGGCACCTGCTGCATTTTTTTGTACAGCTACATCCCAGTTTATAGTAGTGTCAGCATTTCTCCACTCACCATGATCATCAAGATATTCAGCAAAAGACTCTCTAAAAGGGTTTACTCCAAAAGAACCTCTCCCTCTAAGTCCTGTTCCACCACCTCTTCCTGCAGAGCCATATAGAGAAGTAGCAAGAGTTACATTACTAGAAATCTCCCAGTCCCAGTTAATTGTTGCAAGAGGTTTGTTATAGTAGTTTCTAAGAATTGAAAACTCTTCTCCTTGATACTCTCCATAAAGCGCATTAAATTTTCTGAAATCATCTCCCTGTATAGGTCCATAATCAAGATAGTCTTGAAGTTGAGTACCATAATATGCTTGATGATGCCATTGTCCTGCTCCAATTAATGAAAAGTTGAATTCATGATCACCTCCTCTAGGAGTATATCCAACAGAAAAGGCATAAGTGGTTCCTTCTCCTTGCATTCCATTTCTCCAACCATCACCTTTCCAAAAACCTAATAGAAAACTAGAAGACCAACCCAGCTCATTTACTCCAGTATTATGAAATGCAGTAAATTTTTGATAGCTATTGTCACCAAGAGCCATTTTGATTCCTGATCCAGGATCTACTTCAGCAGCTCTTGTATTAACTGAAACAGTTCCACCCGCTGAAGGTACTGCAAGTGATGTTGACCCAAGCCCTCTTTGAATTTGAACACTTGAAGTTAAGTCAATTAATCCCATCCAGTTTGACCAGTAAACTCTTCCGTTTTCCATGTCATTAACAGGTTGACCATTAATTACGTAAGCAGTGTTAGTGAAGCCAAATCCTCTAACATACATTTGACCATCCCCATATCCACCACTATCTTGATTTGTATATACACCTGGAGTCCGTTTAAGTGTTTCTACGAACTCAAGATTTCCAGCCTTAAGGTCTATTTCAGCTCCCGA
>CAYXZT010000080.1:0-3865 GCA_964469915.1 uncultured Gammaproteobacteria bacterium | reverse complement strand
TAGAAAAAAGAATTTATACAATGCCTCAATTTTTAGAACAAAGGTTTGATAAAAGGGTTAGTCTTGTATTATCCTTTTTTTGGCTAGTTCTTTATGTATTTATTAATTTAACTACTATATTGTGGCTGGGATCAACTGCAATCAATACATTAACGGGTTTATCCCTTCAAAATGGATTAGCTTTATTAGCTTTACTTTCTCTTGCATATTCATTAACTGGTGGTCTCAAAGCAGTTGCTATGACTGATATTGTTCAAGTTATCTTGCTGATATTTGGTGGTTTGGCTGTTTCATTTATTGCATTAAATAAAATTTCTGAGGGCCAGGGTGTATTAGAAGGTATGAGTATTGTATACACATCAATGCCAGAGAAATTTGATATGATTCTTTCAGCTGACAATCCTTCATACAAAAATCTACCAGGAATTTGGATACTTCTAGGAGCAGGAGTTTGGATTGGCCATTTTTCATACTGGGGCTTTAGTCAGTACATAACTCAGAGAGCTCTTGGAGCAAAATCAATTAAAGAGGCTCAAAAGGGTGTTATGTTTGCGGCCTATTTAAAACTTTTAATGCCAATTGTTATTATTTTACCAGGAATTTGTGCTGCAATTCTTTTTCCAGTTCTTGAAAAATCGGATCAAGCATATCCTAGCATGATGTCACTTTTACCAAATGGTCTTTTGGGACTAACTTTTGCAGCATTAATTGCAGCTATTGTTTCCTCGCTAGCTTCTATGACGAATAGTATTAGTACTATTTTTACTATGGATATTTATAGATCCTTTGCTAGACAAGATCCTTCTCAGGCTAGATTGATTAGCATTGGTAGAGCTTCAGTAGTAGTGTCTCTTCTTGTAGCTGTATTTGTAGCAAAGCCACTTCTTGGCAGTGTCAGCTCCATTTTTCAGTTTATTCAAGAATTTACAGGGTTCTTTACTCCAGGAATATTTGTTATTTTTCTTGTTGCATTATTTTGGAAAAAAGCTACATCGTTATCAGTTTTAGTTGCAGCAATATTATCTCTTGTTACATCAAGTCTTTTTTATTATTTCGTACCTGATTTAGCATATATTCATAGAATGGGAGTTGTATTTTTTATTTCAGGTTTTGGTTGCTACTTAACAACTCTAATGCAGGGTTTTGCAGATCAAGAAAAAGCCATTAACTTAAACAACATTGATTTTAAAACATCAAGATCATTTAATATTAATACATTAATAGTTTCGTGCGTTCTTTTATTAATATATGGCATTTTTTACTAAAACTAAATAATTATTAATGATCATGAAAAAATATTTATCTCTTTTATCTATTATATTTATTTGCTCTTGCAGTAATGATATCTCAGAGGAAACTAATGATACTGCTGATGTAGATTGGACTAATACAAATCAATGCGAACTAGAAATTGATCATGGTTTCATTAATTCAATTATAAAAAAAATGACCTTAGAACAGAAGGTTGGACAAATAATAATGCCAGATATTGACGAGGTTACACCAGTAGAAGCCAAAGCATATCAACTGGGAACGTTTTTAAATGGTGGTGGTAAATTTCCTAATAAAAATAAAAAAAGCTCTATAAGTGATTGGAAGGAATTAAGTAAAGCATATTATGATGCTTCTCCAGTAGTTGATGGGACAGTAGTGCCAATTTTATGGGGTACTGATGCTGTTCATGGTCATAATAATGTTATTGGAGCTACAATTTTTCCACATAACATAGGTCTTGGCTCAACAATGAATCCTGAGCTTATTAAGAATATTGGAGGGGCGGTAGCTAAAGAAGTTCTCTCTACTGGCATACCTTGGACATTCGCTCCTACAATAGCAGTTCCACAAAATGATCTATGGGGTAGAACCTATGAAGGGTACTCAGAGGATCCAGAGCTTGTATCATTGCTTGGAAAAGCAATGATTTATGGTCTTCAAGGACAGGGAGATGAATTTCTCGATGATAATCATGTTTTAGCAACTGCCAAACATTTCTTAGGAGATGGAGGTACAAAAGATGGAGTAGACCAAGGTAACACTATTATCAGTGAACAAAAATTAAAAGATATTCATGGAAGGCCATATTTTGATGCGATAAATTCATGCATTCAAGCAGTTATGGCTAGTTTTAATTCGTGGAATGGTGAAAAAGTGCATGGTAGTGACTATTTATTAAATAATATTCTGCGAGATCAAATGGGTTTTAGAGGTCTTGTTGTTGGAGATTGGAATGGACATGGGCAAGTTCCTGGATGTTCAAAAGAAAGCTGCCCTGAATCTTTTAATGCTGGAGTAGATATTTTTATGGCTCCAGATGAGTGGAAGCCTCTGTATGCAAATACTTTAAAACAAGTTAAGGAAGGTATTATTTCAGAAGAAAGGTTAAACCAAGCAGTAAAAAATATACTATCTGTTAAATACCTCCTAGGTATGTTTGATGGTAGAAAGCCACATGAATATCCCTTTAATTATATTGGTGATGCGTTACATAAAGATATTGCAAGACAGGCTGTAAGGGAATCAATTGTTCTGCTTAAAAATAATAATAAAACTCTTCCAATACAATCTGATAAACATATTTTGGTTATTGGTAATGCAGCAAATAAGATAACAAAACATATGGGTGGTTGGACAATTACATGGCAAGGCAGAGAAAATAATAATGATGAATTCCCAAATTCTCTAAGCATTTTCGATGCTATTAAATTAAAAGCTGAGTCTAATGGAAGCACTATTGAGTTTTCTGATAATGCACTCTATAGCAAAAAACCCGATCTTGTTATTTTTGTATTTGGAGAAGATCCATATGCTGAAGGAGATGGGGATAGAAATAATCTTTTTTACCAACATCAGGATAAAAATTTTAAGAACTATATGAAAGAAATTAATGGCCAAAAAATACCTTCAGTTTCTTTATTTATTTCAGGTCGACCATTAATTGTAAATGAAGAATTAAACTTATCGGATGCCTTTGTGCAATTATGGTTGCCCGGATCAGCAATAGAAGGTGTAACGGATGTAATTTTTACTAATAATGAAAATAATATCTCTCATGATTTTAAAGGGAAGCTGTCTTATTCTTGGCCAAAAAAATCATCACAATATGAGCTTAATTTTGGAGATGAGAGCTACGATCCATTATTTAAATACAAGTATGGCCTTACTTATCAAGATAATATTTTTATAGATTCAATTAAGACTGAAGATTCAATACCAGCTTCGCCGGAGATTACTTTATTTGTTGGTTCTGCATACCCATCATACAGAGAGGTAATATCCTACTTTGATGCAAATAAAAATGAAATGGTATATGAGGGAATTAGCTCTGATATTTTTGAACATCTAAACTCAGGCATTGTTATAAGCAAGTTTGATTTTAAAAAACAGGATGATGCAAAGACAATAAATTTTGGTAATCAGAATTCATTTAAATCTTGGGAAATAGCTAGTGGGACAACCGAAGACTTGACTTATATGAACCAAGGGTCAATACAACTCATTATTAGGCCAAAAAAAATATCAAATAAAAAAATTAGCTTCAATATTGCTTGTTCAAAATCACAAGAAACAATTAATAGCACTAACTCTAATATTTGTTATCAGTCATTTGATTTATCAAAAAATCTTAAAGATAGTACTTTAAATACATGGCAAGTTATTGAGATACCTCTTACGTGCTTGCAAGTGAATAACTTTGACCTATCTTCAATTACTTCTAGAGCTTCAATTGCAACCAAAGGAAATTGGATAGTTGATGTGCATTCAGTTAAATATATTAATAACAAAGGCTATAATGCTTGCAAAATAACATCTGAAAATTATGAGTAAAGTGCTACTAATAGACATCGGTGGAACAAACTTGCGCTAT
>CAYXZT010000079.1:0-3869 GCA_964469915.1 uncultured Gammaproteobacteria bacterium | reverse complement strand
ACCTCTGAAGGTACCCACCAAGAATTTAACGGTACACATACAGCACCAATACCTAAAATCCCTAAATAAGCGAATACATATTCAGGGTTATTTTGCATACATATAGCAACTCTATCTCCTTTCTCAATACCAGATTCTATTAATGCATTACCAAACTGTGCACTTTTTTCAAATACATCTTTGTAGGAATACCTTTCATCATCATAAACAAGCCAATCTTTATCACCATGCAGAAGACCAAAATCAAGAAATCCTCTTAGGCTATCTGGAAAATGAACATATTCTTTATAAGTAATACCTTTTTCATTTATTACATCCTTTGTCTCAAAAAGCTGGCCGGGAGCAGTATGCTGTGCAAGAACTTTTTTATAAATATCATTCATAATTTTTATTTAGTTGTTTGGTTAATTTTATTTATTTTACTATTAGAAAAGTTATTATAGCCAAACAATAACAAAATTATTTTTATTTTATGTCAATTTTAAAAGAGCTACATTTTGCAAATATTTGGGAGCACATATCAGATATTATCCCTGAAAGATCAGCTGTGGTTTGTGGTGAATATAAGAAATCATGGTTTGAATATGAACAAGATGCAGCAAAAATTGCTTCATTTTTAAATGCACAAGGTATTAAAGAAGATTCAAAAGTTGGGTTGTATCTCCATAATAGCAATGAATACCTTGAGTCACAGTTTGCAACATTTAAAGTTATGGGAGTTCCAATAAATGTTAACTACAGATATAAATCAAATGAATTAATCTACCTATTAGATAACTCGGATTCTGAAGCTGTTTTTTTTCAGGCATGTTATGCAGACCAAATAGATCAAATAGCAAAAAAATTGCCTAACGTTAAAACCTGGATTCAGGTTGGTGAAAATAATGAGAGCTCGCTTTCTTTTGTATATAAATATAAAGACATTATTAAAAAATATGCTCCTATGGAAAGAATTGATAGAAACGAAGAAAATACTTATATGATTTATACAGGAGGAACTACGGGAATGCCAAAAGGCGTTATGTATTCTCATGCAAGCTTGGCTGTTTCAATGTTTGGAAATCTTAAACAGCAAGGCTATAAAGTACCAGATGTTAGAAATAAAGATAATTTATCTGAACTAAAGCCTGTTTTAATAGAAATGGATAAAGCAAACTCTTTTAATAAGTGTTTGATTGCGTGCCCATTAATGCATGGGACAGGCATGTTCTTGGGTGGGTTTTCAACTCATATTCTTGGAGGAACTATTATAACGGTTCCTAGTCTTGGTCTTGATCCAGCATTGCTACTTAATCAAATAGAAATAACTAAATCCAAGACAATGGTCATAGTTGGTGACGCATTTGCTAAACCAATCTTAGCAGAACTTGATAGAGCAAAGAATGCTAACGATCCCTATGATATTTCAAGCTTGAAAACTCTTATTTCCAGTGGAGTTATCTGGAGCGCAAAAGTTAAAGAAGGTCTACTCTCACATCATAATATGAACTTATTTGATTCTATGAGTTCTAGTGAGGGCGGCATGGGATCCTCTATATCATCAAGAGAAAAACCAGCTCAAACTGCTAAATTTAAAATGAACAGCAATGTCATAGTCTTGAGCGATGACAATAAACTTGTTGAACCTGGCTCAGGTATTCGTGGCAAACTTGGAACAAGTGGACTAGTTCCAAAAGGTTATTATAAAGATCCTGAGAAATCTGCCGCAACTTTTAGAGACTTTGAGGGAACTAGATATAGCTTCCCAGGTGATTACGCTCTTGTTGAAGCAGATGGAAGTATTACTTTGCTTGGCAGAGGAAGTAACTGTATTAACTCTGCTGGTGAAAAAATTTATCCAGAAGAGGTAGAGGAAGCGATAAAGTTAAATTCTAATATTTATGATTGTTTAGTGGTTGGAATAGATGATGATAAGTTTGGTCAGAAGGTTGTTGCTGTTGCAGCTTTTGAAAAGAATAAATCAATTAGCTTCAATGATTTAATTGAAAGCACTAGGTTGCATCTATCTGGGTACAAACTTCCTAAAACTATAAAGTTTGTTGATGAAGTAAAAAGAGCTCCGAATGGCAAAGCAGACTATAAGTGGGCTATCGAAATAGCAAGAAGCTAAATTATGAAATATTTAAAAAAAATACCTCATGCAGTTTTAATTATTTGCTTTAGTTCCATTATTTTTGCGCAATCATTTACACCAATTGGTGTTGTAAACCCAAATAATTATATTCCTGAACAAAAAGATATCGCAGTTAGTCCTTATGGAATGGTCACAACTCAACATTATATTGCTACAAAAGTTGGTGAAAACATTTTAAAGAATGGAGGAAATGCTTACGATGCTTCTATTGCGATTAGTTTTGCACTCGCAGTTGTTCTTCCAAGAGCTGGAAATATTGGTGGTGGAGGGTTCATGGTTATCCATGATAAAGATTCAAACCAAAATTATTCAATAGACTATAGGGAAAAGGCCCCTAAACTTTCAAGCAAAAATATGTATCTAGACAAAGACGGAGTTGCTATACCTAACAAATCAACCTTAGGTTATTTATCTAGCGGTGTTCCTGGGACTGTTGCAGGAATGTGGGCTGTCCATCAAAAATTTGGTTCATTACCATGGAGTGAGTTATTAGAGCCAGCAATAAATTTAGCTTCACAGGGATTTATCATCTCGCCATATATGTCAGATATGTTGATTAAATATAATAAAAAATTATCAGTCTTTAAAGAAACACAAAGAATATTTCAAAAGCAATATCCTAATTTTGATGGTGAGATGTTTGTTCAGACTGATTTATCAAATACATTATCAACTATTGCCAAGCATGGACGTGATGGTTTTTATAAAGGAGAGATAGCAGAAAAGATCTCTAAAGATATGGCAATCAATGGTGGGATAATAACCAAGGAAGATCTTGCAAGCTATCAGCCAGTTTGGAGAGACCCTCTTGTTTCTAATTATAGAAACGTTTCGATTGTAACAATGCCTCCTCCCTCCTCAGGTGGAGTGCATATTATTCAAATGTTAAATATTCTTGAAAACTTTGATTTATCTTCAGTTGAACATAATTCAAAGGAATATATTAATATCCTTGGGGAAGTCATGAAATATGCTTACTCAGATAGATCTAAGTATTTAGGTGACCCTGATTACTATAATGTCCCAATAAAGAAGCTTTCAAGCAAAGAATATGGAGAGAAACTATCTAACCAAATTAAGATAGGACATCAAATACCTTCAACTAAAATTCTACCAGGTAAATATATTGATACCGAAAGTTATGAAACAACTCATTTCTCTGTTGTTGATAATTTAGGAAATGTTGTCTCCTCTACATATACTCTAAACTCAAGTTTTGGCTCTGGTGTTGTAATAAAAGGTACAGGAATTTTAATGAATAATGAAATGGATGATTTCTCTATATCTCCTGGTGTTCCAAATCAATATGGTCTTATTGGTGCAGAAGCAAATGAAATAATGCCAGCTAAGAGGCCTCTTAGCTCAATGACTCCAACAATAGGGTTTAAAAATGAAAATTTCTTTTTTACAACTGGATCTCCAGGAGGTGCAAAAATCATATCTGCAGTATTGCAATCAATTTTGAATATGGTTGATTACGACATGAATGTTGAGGAAGCAACAAAAGCAAGTAGAATTCATCATCAATGGCAGCCAGACATTCTTCAAATAGAATTTGGTATTGAGGAGGATACTAAACAGTGGTTATTAAATGCGGGTTATAATATTAAAATAATTCAACCGCAAACCAATATCCAATTAATAATGAGTAAAGATGATACTTATTATGGCTATGGAGATTTTAGAAGGCCAGATAGTTATGCCTCAGGAGATATTAAATGATTGATAAACTTTT
>CAYXZT010000078.1:0-3983 GCA_964469915.1 uncultured Gammaproteobacteria bacterium | reverse complement strand
TCATCGACATTAACATCATTAGAGATACCTACATTAATTGAATCAACATTGGGCGTTCCAAACACCCTTTGTGCACCAGTTAAAAGAGGTATGTATAGCTCTTCATCTGGGTTCTGCCATCCAGTTGATCCTTCTTCTTTTAAAATACCTATAACCTTGTATGAAGTTCCTGCTATAAGAATTTCTTTATTAAGCAGGTTTCCAGCTCTAGTCTTTAGCTCACTTGGAATTTTTGAACCAACTACTACAACCCTTTTTCTTCCTAGGTTATCATCCTCATCAAATAGCCTACCTGATTCAAGCTCATAACCTCTTACACCAAAGTGAATTGGAAGATAGGCTCCAATTCTTTGATTAATATTAGCATTGCCAAACTTTACTTGGCGATTTCTTGTAATAGTTGGAGATATTTCCCAGCCGTGATCTTTAAATTTTGCCAAAGCTTCTGCATCTTTAATATCTAAAGGAATAATACCTTTAGTTACAGCACCTCTTCTATTTTGCCCCGGTGCAACATAGAGTGTTCTTCCACCAAGATCATCAATACTAGCCTCGAGCGCCTTTTCTGCACTTGAACCAATACCAATTACTGCTATAACTGCAGCTGTGCCAATTATGATTGCTAGTGAGGTAAGAAAAGATCTAATAGAGTTAGACCTGATTGAGGAAATAGCAGAAATTAAGGATTCTTTAAAAAGCATTATCCGAAACTAAATGATGCATTCACACGTTCTTTGAATCTTTGTTGATAGTCATAAAGGCTTTTGCTTGGAAGTATAAAAACAGTATCACCCTCGGATAATCCACTTACTATTTCAACATTAGCTAAATCAGAAACGCCAATTTCTACCCATGCTAACTCTGGCCCCTTCTTAGTTTCTTTTATGACAATAAACTTATTAAAATTTTCACCCTTAACTCTTTCACTTAAGAATAAATCAACACTTTCTTTAGGAATATTAAGAATTGATGCAGCTGAATAAATATCTTTTCTTGTTCTTAGCGACATAGATGGCGCAGTAACTGAAACATCCTTATTCAAGATTTCAATTACAACATCAGTATTCATACCAAGTAGCAAAAGCTTTTCATCATTTTCAATATCTATAAGAACTGGAAAAGTTGTAACATTTTGCTCAACTTTAGCCAAAGGCTCTACCTTCGAAACTGTTCCAAAGAACTCTTTATCTCTATATGCAGCTACTTTTATAGATACAACTTGGCCAATAGAGACCTTACCAACGTCAATCTCATCTACCAATGCTCTTACTCTTACCTTTGAGAGATCGGCTAAGGTCATTAATACTGTTCCACCGCCAACTGCCATTGTTGGTGATGAAATAACTTGTCCAACTTCTACTGGTCTAGAGATAATTGTTCCTGCAACTGGTGATCTTACAACCGTATCATCGAGCGCAATCTTGGCATTTTCATATGAAACTTCTGTCCTAACCACAGTAGATTTGGCTTGTGCATAGCTTTCTTGAATATCCTCATAATCTTTATCAGAAATACTCCCGTTAGAGTGAAGCTCAGCACCTCTTTCAAATTGCGATTTTGCATTATCAAGACGGACTTTGGATGCCTCTAAATCAGACTTTGATTGATCAAGTATATTTTTTGGTGTTCTTTGATCTATCTGACCAAGCATAGACCCTTTTTCAACAGTATCACCAACCTCTGCGCCAAGATATAAAATCTCACCTGAAGCTTTTGATTTAATTTCAACTGATGCAATAGCCTCAATGATTCCAGATGCCTCAATAGTAACCTCTAGTTTTTTTTCAGATACGTTATCCTTTTTATAAAAGGTTGTAGCTTCATTTGATACTTCTGGTTTGCCGCAAGAAACAGCCAATAGAGAAATAGCTGTAATAGTGAAAAATTTTGTGTGCTTCATAGTTCTTATTTTATTCATATTTTAGTATCGGATTCAATTAATCCGTCTTTAATGTTAATTATTCTTTTTGATTGTTTAGCAATTTCTTCTTCATGAGTAATCAAAATAATGGTCTGCCCTTCTTCATTCAACTCTTTGAATAGTCCCATGACCTCTCCCTCTGTTTTTGAATCTAAATTACCAGTTGGTTCATCTGCAAACAAAATACTAGGGGTATTAACCATTGCTCTAGCAATTGCAACCCTTTGTTGCTGCCCACCAGAAAGCTCTGTGGGACCATGACTCATTCTATCTGACAGACCAACTTGATTAAGAACATGCTTAGCTCTAATTGTAGCTTCATCAATATTAGCTCCAGCATATTTCATTGGTAATAAAACATTGTCGAGTGCTGAATTTTTAGCAAGCAAATGAAATGATTGAAATACAAAACCAATTTCTTTATTTCTAATACCAGCTAATTCATCTTCATTGAGCTGATTAACTAATTTGTTGTTTAAATAATATTCACCACTAGTCGGGGTATCCAAACACCCAATGATATTCATTAAGGTCGTTTTTCCTGAACCTGAAGGTCCCATAATTGCAATAAATTCGCCTGCATCAACCTCTAAATTAATACCCTTTATAGCATCAACAGTTTCAGAACCTACCTCAAAGGAGCGTTTCAATTCTGTAGTTTTTATAATCATATTTATTAGACAGTTACTTTAAAAATTAGTTCGCTGCAGCGGCAGCCCTTAAACTGTCGGTGGAATCCATGTAACTTATCCATGACTCTGCCTCATCTTCTTTTCCTAAGGCAATGGCTTTGGCAAGCTCCATTCTAGCATTAGCAAAATCATCAAGCTCGATATAACTAATACCTATTAGCATTTCTAAAGACCCAGGCTTGCCATCCCAGTTCTTTGAACGAGCTATTTTTAAAAATTTAATTGCATTCTTATAATCTGAATTTTGAAGATAAATTTGCCCAATCCTATAGTCATATTTTGCATCATCAGAAAGCTTGGTAACATTTATTAAAGATTTCACTGCATTATCAAAATCTTTTGCAATAATATAAGCATTACTTAATAACTCATTGTTTTTTATATTATTATCTAATACACCAAGTGCCAAGCCTTTCTTTATTACTTTAGACGAATCTATTGGCAGTCCTTTAAAAAGATAAAAATTAGCTAAATTGATATATTCTGATGATTTTTTAAGCAAATCTTGTTGAAGTTTAAATTCAAGTGATGCCAATGACTCTTCTTCGAATTTAATAATATTGTATACCCCTGCCATCTGCTCTATATAAGCCTTATTCTTTGGTTTTACTCGTACCAAATCTTGAGCTACCTCAAGAGCAATCATGTATTGCTTCTTTTGAATATGAATTGCAAATTTTAATTGTGCCCAATTTTCAACAAAAACAGCGGTATTATCAATTGCCAAGGTAATATAAATTAGTGCATTATCCCAATCAGAGTCTTGAGCATAAATTGTAGCTAAAGTTGCATAGCCCTCTGGACGAAGATCGAACTCATTATCTTCACCTATTTGAATCCACTCTAAGAATGATTTTTTTGCTTGTTCTTTTTGCCCTTCAGTATAATAAATCTGTCCTAAAATAAACTTCAAGTTAAAGACATCCATTGGAGGCATTTTACGTTTTTGATCAGCTAACTTAAGATACTTTAGAGCTTCTTCGTTTCTATCTTGTTGAAGTAAAAAATAACCATATGTTCTTAAAATCACAAAGTGATCATATGACTTACTGCTATAAGTAGAGGTTGCATAGTCATAATAAATCTTTTCTGCAGCTTCTAAATTACCTTTATCAACATTAAGTTGAGCTCTTTCAAGGGTGTTATAAACCCATTGTTGTATAGCCTCTTGAGACTGAACATTTACAGACAAGATAACTGTGAATAATATTACTAATCTTTTGATCATAAGTTAAATTCTATTGTTGTTGTTCCTACTTGCTGCACTGGAACTCCATTTACAACACGTGGTTTAAATTTCCAACGCAGTACAGCCTGAAGAGCAGCTCTATCAAATACTCTTGGAGGTCTTGAGTTACTAATAACTGCAT
>CAYXZT010000077.1:0-4037 GCA_964469915.1 uncultured Gammaproteobacteria bacterium | reverse complement strand
CCAGGAAGGTCGATAGAAGATGTTATTGCAGAATATCAACCAGAAAAAATTGTTAAATTAGCTAGTAATGAAAATCCTCTTGGGCCCTCACCTAAAGCAGTAGAGGCTTTAAAAATTCATAATGATGACTTACATTTATATCCTGATGGGGATTCAAAAAAGCTAAAATCATTAATAGCAAAACATGAATCTTTGGATGTTAGCAATATTATTATTGGAAATGGGTCTAATGAAGTTCTAGAGTTAGCTGCAAGAGCTTTTTTAAATAAAGATACAAGCGCCTTGATGTCAAAACATGCATTTGCTGTATATAAGATAGTCACACAATCCAACGGCTCAAAAATCATTGAAGTTCCGACCATAGATTGGAGGCATGCACTTAACGACTTCTCAAATTATATTGAAGACTCTACAAGAGTATGTTTTGTTGCTAACCCAAATAATCCAACAGGGACCTACAACAGTCATGATGAATTTAAATCTATGATGGATTCTATTCCATCATCTATTTTAGTTATTCTCGATCTTGCCTATTTTGAATATGTTACTGAGCAAGATTATGTGAGAGTAAACGAACTACTAGAAAAGTATTCAAATTTATTAGTTACCAAGACCTTCTCAAAGATTCAGGGTTTGGCTAGCCTTAGAATTGGATATGGTTTGGCTAACAAAAAAATGATAGAAGTTTTAAATAAAATAAGACAACCCTTTAATTCTAATGCAATTGCTCAAGATGCTGCTTGTTTAGCTATCCTTGATCATGACCACATTACTAAAAGTATCGAACTCAATTCTGAACAAAGAGATTACTTAACAAATAAATTAAATGATATGGGAATGGAATGCATCCCTTCTCATGGAAACTTTATTTCTTTTAAAGGGAATTTTAAGGCTGAAAAATTATTTATAGATTTGATGAAAGAAGGAGTAATTGTTCGCCCAATTGCTTTGTATGATATGCCTGAATTTATTAGGGTAACAGTTGGAACCAAGGAAGAAAATGATTACTTTCTTTTGAAACTTAGTCAGGTTTTATGAATACCAACGTCAAAGAAATACTAGTAATTGGCCTGGGTTTAATTGGTTCATCTATTGCTAAAGTTTCTAAAGAAAAGGGAATAAAAGTCCATGGCTTTGATATCGATGAAGCTAGTATTAAGCATGCATTAGAAAATAATATTATTGATGAGAGCTTTGTCTCAATAGAAGAGATAAATAATAAGAATCTTACTTCTTATATAGACCTCATAGTCATTGCAGTATCACCAGAGGCCACCAAACATATAATTAACGGAGTTGAGAGGCTTTGGAATTCTGATATAACAATTACAGATACGGCAAGTGTAAAAGCCCATCTCCTTTTTAAAAATACTTCTAACCTAGTCTTATCTCATCCCATAGCCGGATCAGACAAATCAGGGGTATTGGGTGTTGATGAAAATCTATTTAATGGAAAGAAGACTGTTATATGCAATCCATTTAATGCTGAAAAATTACACCTTCAAAGATTAGAAGATTTTTGGAAATTTGTTATGCAAATGAGAGTGTCTGAAATGTCTGTTAAAGATCATGACCTTATGTTTGCAATGACAAGCCATCTTCCTCACTTGATATCATATGCCTTAATTGATTCTATTAGATTGTCATCAAAAGATGCTCAAGATAATGTTGGGGGTGGCTTAAAAGAATTTATTAGATTAAGCGGCTCTAATCCAGAGATGTGGAGAGATATTTTTGAATTGAATGATAAAAATATTATTAAGTCACTAGCAAGCTTTCAACTTTCTATTAATAATTTATTAGAGCTCATAACAAAAACTAAAGAACTCCCAGAAATATTCTCTCATTCAGACTTATTAAAAAAAGAGCTCGAAGATATTAAAAAATATAAAGAAGATACCTTTTGAACCTTTTAGCTAAAAGTAACTCGATACTATCCGGTGAGGTTTTATGTCCTGGAGATAAGTCAATTTCTCAAAGAATTGTAATTATTGGTTCTTTAATTAATGAAGACATATCTATTAAGGGATTCCTTAATGGAGAGGATCCAATATCTACAGCGATGGCTTTAAATTCAATAGGTTCATCAATAAAAATGAATGCAACTAATGTCAAAATTTTTAAAAGGGATGAACCATTTATTTCACCAGAATCAGATATAGACCTAGGAAACTCTGGAACAGGCATTAGATTATTAATGGGCTTGATATCAAGTTTAGGTATTAATGCCACTCTTGTTGGCGATGAGTCATTATCGAAAAGACCAATGCTAAGAGTTGCTAACCCATTAAATGAGATGGGCGCTAAGGTTGCATGCACTAACGGCACACCACCAGTAAAAATAGAAACAGGAGATATTAAAGATAATTTTTTATATGACATGCCTGTGGCAAGCGCTCAAGTAAAGTCATCCATAATTTTATCAGCCCTAGCAGCCAATAAAAAAGTTACTGTTATTGAAAAGCATCCCACAAGAAATCATACAGAAAGAATGATTAATTATTTTGGTGGAAATGTTGAACACACAAAAAAAGACTCAGGTAATATTATTACACTTCATGAATCAAAACTTACTAGTAGACCATCTTATGAAA
The DNA here is from genome assembly GCA_964469915.1 of uncultured Gammaproteobacteria bacterium. Classification (GTDB taxonomy): domain Bacteria; phylum Pseudomonadota; class Gammaproteobacteria; order Magnimaribacterales; family D2472; genus SCGC-AAA076-P13. Next base: position 1,443 of record CAYXZT010000077.1, on the reverse strand, counting down.
TTGTTGGAGATTTTTCATCAGCAGCTTTTCTGATAGTGGCAGGGGTTATTGCAAAAGAATCAAATATTCTAATAAAAAATGTAGGCTTAAATCCAACCCGATGCGGATTAATTAAAGTTCTCAAATCAATGGGTGCAAATATAGAAATATTAAATCAATCAGTGGTTTGCAATGAAGAGGTTGGAGATATATCTGTTCAATCCTCAAAGCTTAAAGGCATAGATGTTGGTGGAGATATAATCCCTAATATTATCGATGAAATACCAATTCTAAGTATTGCTGCTTCATTTGCAGAAGGAATAACCACTATTAAGGATGCAGAAGAGTTGCGTGTAAAAGAGTCAGATCGTCTTGCAGCAATCTCTGGCGGACTTTCCCAAATAGGTATTAAACATGAATTATTTGATGATGGTATTAAAATTCAAGGTAAGAGTGATGATATTTCAGCATTCGCTGAGATTGATTCCTTTGGAGACCACAGAATAGCAATGAGTTTTTTAGTTGCAAGCTTAAGATCTGAAAAGGGTATGTTTGTTAAGAATTGTAAAAATATATTTACCTCATTCCCAAGTTTTTTAGAAACTATGAATCATTTAGGAATACATGTAAATGAAGCTTAATATAATAACGATTGATGGTCCTTCGGCCTCTGGCAAAGGTTCTTTATCAAGAAATTTAGCTAAGTATTTAGATTTTAATATTCTTGATAGCGGCTTACTTTACAGAATTTATGCTTTTTTATTTAGTATTAGTGGTAATCACGATGAAGTGAAAGAAATGATAAATGAGCAAATATCATTTTCTTCTGATGACGATGGCATAAAGGTTTTAAAAGATACAAACGATATAACTCTAGAGCTAAGAACAGAAACAACGGCAAAAACTGCCTCCCAAATTAGTGCATTAGAGATTACTAGAAATAATTTGTTAGATATTCAAAGAAATTTTTATTCCGACAGGGGTTTGGTTGCTGATGGAAGAGACATGGGAACAGTGGTCTTTCCCGAGGCAAGATTAAAAATATTTCTTGAAGCATCTGCAGAGGTAAGAGCAAAAAGAAGATATTTAGAGTTGCAGAATCGTGGACAAGAAGTTAATATGCCCGATCTGATTGCAGACATTGAGAGTAGAGATTTAAAGGATAGAACAAGAACAATATCCCCATTAATACCTGCTGAAGATTCAATAGTAATTGATTCCTCTAATATGTCTCTTGATGAAGTACTGAGTTTTACTAAAAAACTCACAAAAAAGGAATTTAATAAATGACAGAATCATTTGCAGCTTTACTAGATGAAAGTTTAAGCACACTAGATATGCAACCTGGATCAATAGTATCCGGAGTTGTATTAGACGTAGATAACGACTGGGTAACAGTCCATGTAGGATTAAAATCAGAAGGAGTAGTATCTCTTGATGAATTTAGAAATAATGAAGGAGAGG
>CAYXZT010000076.1:0-4061 GCA_964469915.1 uncultured Gammaproteobacteria bacterium | reverse complement strand
TTCAATTTACCCATGTTAATTTTAGAAAAATTATCTTATTATTAATGTGAACTAAGTTCATCTTAGTATCCATGAACGATTAACGATTAACGATTAACGACGAACGAACCAAAATAATTTTTATTAATCCATTACGGGTTTCTGCCTGTAATAATTTTGGAGAAAAATCATGGATGATCATGACAATATCATTGAACAAAGAGAAGCACTGTTAGATGGAGTAAATTTCATCTGTAGTAAATTAGAACGTGTGCATGATAAAAAAAGAAGTAATTTCTTTTTAATAGCACAAGTTCTTATTACGCTGGCATTACCACAGAACAAAAAAGGTGATGACATACAGGTGCAAGATTTGTTTAATGCTACAGATATGGTTAATGGCGTTTTAGAAGAAATCTTATTGAAAGAGAGATCTACAATTAACTAATACTGTTAAATAATAGAAATACGGAACAGACTAATCAATTATTCAGTTTCGTATTTCACCTTATATATTTGTGTAACAAAGGAATAACTTCTTCTTTGCCTGCCTTGCAATAAACCTCTTTCAAAAAAATAAACTTCTGCTCCAAGTGGACCTGAAACACTTGTATGTATTTCAAAGATCCCATTTTCTAAATATTTTATATAAGAGTTCTCATCTATTTCTATTTTTTTAAATTTCATTTTTTTCTCCTTTATTTGTTGGTTAACCACATCATTTGTTCCACCTTGCCGGAGTTGGCAGGTTGGAGGAGAACTGAATCCCACTCTCGATGTTGTTTTTATTTTAACAATAAAATTTATTTAAGTGTGCATACTTTGTAAGAGATTTTCGAAGAAAAGGGGAGTTAAATATACACAGTAATATACACAGTAGAGGCGTCTAACCCCCATTCTATAGGGTTTATAAGTATGAACTGACGACTGATAAGGGTGAGGTCGGTGGTTCGAGTCCACCCAGACCCACCATTTCTATAAAAAACCCTAGTCTTTTTTAGTTTTATTTTCTCCAGGCACCTCTTTTTAATGCTAAAACCATTAGAGCACCAAACAAGATCATTGCAATTGCCGATGAATAAAATATCCCAACTATGCCAGTTGATAGCCAATATACAGAAATTATTGCTGCAACTGTAAATACGATAAATCTTAATGCTGTAATAATAATAGGCCACTTCATAGCATTTGCTCCCTGAGATGCAAAGTAAAGAGATAATCCAAACCCTTGAAATAAATAACAAACTCCAAGTATTTGAATGTACTGTTTCGTTACCATGAGTGTTGCTTGATCTGAGGTAAAAATTTTAATCCAAATATCAGGAGTCAAGGCTAGAATTAGTCCTATTGCTCCTGAAAGCAGGCCTGCTGATGTAGCCCCTATTATTCCAATTTTTTCGGCCCTATCAATATTATTAGCGCCAATATTAGTTCCAACCATGGTTGTCATGGCAGTACCAATACTAAATACAATAGGTATAAGTAAGAACTCTACTCTAGAACCTATTCCATATCCTGCGATTGCAGATGTGCCAAATTGACCAATTAAACCAGTAAGCACAAGCACAGTTCCAACTGTAAAAATTGGTGAAAGAGATGCCGGAAGTGCAACAGAAAAGATATCTTCAAATAGATTTTTTTCAAAAGAAATTTTCTGGATTTTTAGTTTCACAGAACTGTCCTTGCTAATAAGTTTTATGATGCATGCTAAAGCCATAAATGAAGAAGTTGCTATCATCGACCACGCAGAGCCAACTAAGCCTAGCTTAGGGAATCCAAACCAACCAAGAATAAAACCCGCCGATAAGAATATTTGTATACCCGCACAAACCACAGTAAGCTTTGCTGGAAACTGCATATCTCCCATACCTCTTATAGCTGCAGTTAGACTGCCTGATAGCCATACAACTAATCCACCCGATAAATAAACCAAACAATATGCCAAAGACTCTTTTAGTAAATTCCCAGATCCACCTAAAGTAACTAGAAGCCATTCACCAAAAAAGATGAAAACTAAAAAGAAGACTAATGCTCCTAAAAATGAGATATATAAAGAGTGCCATAATAGCTTCTCTGCTCTATTTAAATCATTTGCTCCTAAGCTTCTTGATATAGATGAAGAGACAGCACCGCCAAGTGCTCCAAAAGCCATTTGTTGTGTAAGCATAATTGCAGGAAATGCCAATGTAATTGCCGCTAATGGAATGATACCGAGCTGGCCTATAAACCAAAATTCAGCCAAAACTACAAATGCATTTATTAAAAATGCTACGGTATTTGGAGCAGACATCTTTATCAGAAGAGGAAAAATTGGATCCTTTAGAAGTTGCTCTGTTCTTTTATCCATATAAGTGCACTTCCTAGTTTGTATATGAAGACGTTATTAAAAGTCTCATATTACCTGAATAGAGGTAAAGAAACTTAATTAAGATTGTGTTTTGAAAATAATTATTATTATGTTCCTTGATTCTAGTTAAATAGATTTATAATATTAACTAACTGTAAAGGGGTGGCAAAAAAGCCTGAGATCTTCGGAAACTCTTTGAACCTGATCCATACAATAATGGCGGAGGAATTACATGAAAACCATTAAAAAGAATTCAATCTATTTAACATTCTTAATATACTTTTTTAGTATAGGAATTAACTCTCAAACTATTGAAGAAATAGTTATCAAAGGTAACTGGAGAGATACCAATCTTTCAAAAGAAGATTCTAGTATTGCTGTGCTAGATTCTAAAACTATAGAATCTCAGGCTTTAAAACATTTTGAAAATCTTTCCTATCTAGTGCCAAATTTAAATTTTGCTGCAAGTGATTCTAGGGCAAGACATTTTCAAATAAGAGGAATCGGAGAAAGATCAGGTTATGAAAGAACTCCAAATTCAGCAGTAGGTCTTTTGATTGACGATATAGACTTTTCTGGACAAGGAGGAATTGCCACAACTTTTGATGTTGACCAAATAGAAGTCCACAGAGGTCCCCAAGGAGCAAGGATAGGGTCTAGCGCAATGGCTGGGCTAATATATATTTCAACAAAAGAGCCAACAGAAAAATTTGAAGGCAAGAGTGAAATAGTTATGGGGACATATGGAACTATTAATTCTGGAATTGCTTTTGGCGGCCCTATAAATTCTAATAAAGACCTTACATATAGGTTGGCTATAAAGAAAGATTATTCTGATGGGTTTAGAAAGAATATATTTCTCAATAAGTCTGATACTTCTAAAAAGGATGAGAGCACATTTAGATTAAAAGTGAATTGGATATCTAACAACCAAACCACTTATAAATTTCTAGTATCTCAAATAGAGTTAGATGACCCGGCAGATATATGGACTATAGACGGAAGCCTAAATACCTTATCTGATAAGCCTGGAATGGATTCTCAAAAAAGTAATGCCTATGGAGTAAAAATTTATCATCAATTTGAAAAATTTGAGTTTCAAAGTCTATCAAGTGCAACAAATACCGATGTCGTTCTTAGTTATGATGCTGATTGGGGCAATCCAGAGTCTCATTCACCCTATATTTATGACTATTTTTCGGAAACATTAAGAAATAGAGACACTTATAGCCAAGAATTTAGACTTGTATCCCAATCTGCAGATAAAAATACAGAAAAAAGCATCGAATGGGTTATTGGGGCTAGTTTTTTAGATATAAATGAAACAAATGCTAAAAAAGATATTGGTATTTATGGAGACCCATCAGATCCATATGGTCCTTACTCTAGTAATTCTTCTTCTTTGAGTTATTTTTCTTCTAGAAACTATTCTTTGTTTGGAAATATTGATTATTTATTTAACGAGTCAACCAAAATTTCATTTGGTGGAAGATGGGAGAATTTTGAATCTGATTATTTTGATTCTTATAACGAATCATTCTCGCCCTCGAATAAAATGTCTGGTGGGAAATTGTCACTAGTTAAAACCCTTAATAATGATTCTAATATTTATTTTAATATTGCTAGAGGTTACAACCAGGGTGGGTTTAATTTAGGACTTGGTCTTGATAAAAATTCATTAAATAGAAATTTATATTACGATCCAGAATTTTTAACTAATTATGAAGTTGGAATT
>CAYXZT010000075.1:0-4083 GCA_964469915.1 uncultured Gammaproteobacteria bacterium | reverse complement strand
AAAGCTCTAGATGAAATTCCTATTATTAATTTTCTATTTTCTTTCATATAAAAGTTGATAAAAATACATATCTTGCATTATACTGTATATATATTCAGTATTTATTTAACATTATGAAAGATATTACATCACAGCAAAACAAGGTACTAAATTGTATTCAAGTATACATAAAGAAAACTGGATTTCCGCCTACAAGAGCAGATATATGCAAAGAATTAGGTTTTAAATCTCCAAATAGTGCAGAAACACATCTTAGAGCTCTAGAAAAAAAAGGTTTTATTTCAATTGAGAGTGGTACGTCTCGTGGTATTTCAATAATTAATCCAGAAATTGAAAGTGTGGGTGATGACTATCCTATTATTGGTTTAGTAGCTGCTGGCTCCCCCACATTGGCATCAGAGAATGTAGAAAAAGTGTTTAATTGTCCTCCAAGTTTCTTTGGATCAGATTTTGACTATTTTCTCCGTGTTAGAGGCCTCAGTATGAAAGATGCAGGAATCATGGAAGATGATCTAATTGCTGTTAAAAAAACTCAAGATATTAGAAATGGCGATATTGTTATTGCTAGAATAGATGATGAAGTTACTGTGAAATACTTCCACAGATATTCACCTAAGATTGTCCACCTTCAACCAGCTAATGAAGATTTCAATGATATTGAAGTAGATTTAGAACACACTGAACTATTTATTGAAGGTAAGAGTGTAGGATTAATTAGAGAGAATTAATGAAGTATCACTGGTTTTTTTGAAAGTCTTTCCTTTTGCCCATCAAAAAATTCATCGAAGTCACTTACATTTCCACTAACACTCTCAATACCAGCACGTATCATTTCTTTTGCAACTGAAAGCTCTTGGCCTTGAAGAAATTCTTTAGATTCAGGAGAAAATTCTATTTTCACTATTGGATTTTCGTGGTCGTCTGATCTTCTAAGTACAATGCTTCCATCTGGTAACTGAGCTAATTCTAAGTAATTCGACATATATTTACCTCTTTAATCAAGCTTAGCATTCATCAAGAGTTTTGCGAAGCAAGATTATAAATTCTTTATACTTATCTAATAACAGATTAAATTTTTTCAAGCTTAATGTCTCATTTGAAACAATTATTAAATCATTAACAGGCTCATGTAAAATTTTTTTTGTTTGTTTTAGCTGGTGAAATAAACCACTAGGGACTAATTCATTATTAATAATATTTTTAATAGCTTGATTAGATGAGAGTTCAAGCCATTTTGTTTGATATTCATATGATATGAACTTAGAGCTTTTGAAATTAATCGATTCAGCAATGCTATCAGCTAAATAGTCCAAGCTCTGCTCAATAGATAAAATAAATAGGTGTTGATCTGATTGGCTGTTTATAGATTTATTTAATACCAGTTTTGATAAAAGATTTTCAGATATATCTAAATAATGATTTACTAGCTCTCTTGGATCCACTAACTTTTAAGTTTTTGTGACCACTCTCCATTATCATATGTAGCAGTCCATTTTGTTTTTTTGCCGTCTTTTTCAGATGCTAAATAATGCGTATCTTCTGATTTATTGTAACGCACTACATACTCATTCCCATCCCTATCTTTTTCAGGTGCTGACATTAAATATCCATGTTTATCTTTTTCAGGTAAGAATCTACATGCCTCATTAATTTCGTTTGCTAAATGATTTATCTCAGACACTTTAGGCGCTCTAGTTTCTCTATTTTTTGGATACTTGCTTGCTGCAAGAAAAAGCCCCTTCATGCTATCTCTTAATAAGTAATGATCTTCACACTTAAGGCATGATAGATCAGGCATGGAAATTGGTTCCATGGTTAATGGCTTAGGCTCACCGTTCCTTTGCAGAGCTCTGGTTGTTCCACAGTTATCATTTAGGCATCCAAAATACTTACCAAATCTTCCTGTCTTTAGCTGCATTTCTGAACCACACTTATGACATTCTAAAATTGGACCATCATATCCTTTTATTTTAAACAACCCATCCTCGACTGCATATCCGTCACAATCTGGGCTTTTGCCACATACATGAAGTTTTCTATTTTCATCAATAAGATAGTTATCCATGCTTGTTTCGCACTTGTTACATCTTTTTTTGATTAAAAGATTCTCTGCTTCCTCATTATCATCAACACTTATTGCTTCGTCACCAGATATCAGATTTACAGTTTTTTTACACTTATCATCACCTTCATTATCATAACCAGAACAACCTAGAAATACTCCATTTGAAGAGTTTCTTATAACCATTTTATTTTTCAAGCAATCTGGGCAAATAATGTCTGTTGCTGTTGGCTTGTTTGTCCTCATTCCACCGTCTTCGATAGATGCAGAAGCTAAATCATTTTGAAAAGCTTTATAAAAATCATCTAAAACATTTTTCCAATCTAAGTCTCCGCTAGCCACCTGATCTAAATTATTTTCAAGATTTGCAGTAAAGTCATAATTCATAATGTCATCAAAACTTTCTACAAGCCGTTCTGTAACAATATGACCAATTTTCTTTACAAAAAACCTTCTATTTTGAATTTCTACATATCCCCTATCTTGAATAGTTGAAATAATATTGGCATATGTGGAAGGCCTTCCAATTCCCTTTTTTTCAAGCTCCTTGACCAATGCAGCTTCAGAAAATCTGGCAGGAGGTTTTGTGAACTTCTGATCTAAATTTAAGGTATCTAATTCAAGGCCCTCACCTTCAGCCATTGGAGGCAAAATATCATTTTCAGTATCTGAATTACCTTTTGCTACTTTTGTATAACCATCAAATACTACTTCTCTTCCTTTAGCCGTAAAATAATAGCCATCAATATTTACTTTCACTGAAGTAGACAAATATTCTGCGTCAGGCATTTGTGAGGCTATATATTGCTGCCATATTAAGCTATAAAGCCTTCTCTCTTCTTCCGAGGAGCCTATTAGATCGTCAGGATGCATAAATGCATTAGTTGGCCTGATTGCCTCATGCGCTTCTTGAGCATTTTCAGTACTAGAATAAATTCTTGGAGCATTGGTAAGATACTTTTCTCCTAACCTATCATTGATAAAATTCCTTGCATCTTGGATTGATTCCTTACTAAGGCTTGGAGCGTCAGTTCGCATATAAGTAATGTGCCCTGCTTCATAAAGTTTTTGAGCAACTCTCATTGTTCTTTTAACATTGAAACTTAGTTTTGTACTCGCTGCCTGTTGAAGTGTTGATGTTATAAAAGGTGCTCTAGGTTTAACTTTTACAGGCTTTTTAGTAATTTCATCAACTTTTAAATTAGATGTCTCTATTAAGGTTTTAATTTTTTTAGCTTCATCTTTTTGAAGCAGAGGGTCTGATTTTTTTCTATTTAGTGTGAATGGAATAATGCTTTTATCAGTTTTTAGCAGCATTGACACTTCCCAGTATTCCTCTGGAATAAATTCTTGTATCAACCTTTCCCTCTCATCTAGAACTCTTAATGCTACTGATTGCACTCTTCCAGCAGACAGACCTCGAGCTATTTTTTTCCATAGTAAGGGAGATAATTCAAAACCGATGACTTTATCTAAAAACCTTCTAGCTCTGTAAGCTTTCACTAGATCTAAATCGATTTCTTTAGGATCTGCGAACGAGTCGATAATTGCTGATTTTGTAATTTGATTGAATCGCACTCTTGAGTAATTATATTTTTCAGGACCAAGAGCCTCTTTAAGATGCCAGGCAATAGCTTCACCTTCTCTATCAAGGTCAGTTGCCAAATATATATGTTCAGCACCTTTTGCAGCTTTTCTAAGAGATTTGATAACTTTTTCTTTTTCAGGGATTATTTGCCAGTCAGCAGTCCATCCGTTGTCAGGGTCAATACCCATCCTTCTAATTAGTCTATTTCTATCATTAACTGCTTTTAATTTTTGTTTTTCTTCTGGAGAAATATCTTTTGGTATAGAGGCTCTTTTAGCTAAAGGTGATGCCTTTTTGGGAAGATCTCTAATATGGCCCACACTTGATTCAACAATATAATCCTTGCCAAGGTATTTTGAAATTGTCTTAGCTTTTGCAGGTGATTCTACAATTACAAGTGATTTTGCCATAATAAAAATTAGTTCCTTTTTTT
>CAYXZT010000074.1:0-4125 GCA_964469915.1 uncultured Gammaproteobacteria bacterium | reverse complement strand
AAATAATAGAGCTATTTCTACATTAGTGAGACCAGGACTCCAAGGCTCATATTCTTTTGGTAAAAATAAATTCCATAAATCTTGCTTCTTTGCTTCTTCTTTCAAGCCTTCGTACCATTCGGGGTACTCCCATAGATTGTCTTGATTTGAGGTAAATTCATCGTAGTCTTTCTCATGTGGATATATATATTGCTCCATGAAAACTTCTAATTTTTTGTTTAGCTCTTTTGCTTTATCACTAATTTTATAACTCATATTAATTCTCTTATTTTTTTAGAATTATATTACACGATACATAAAACTAATGTGTAGAGTTTTTATTGCATATCAAAAACTCAAAATATCACCTCACAATTAAATATTGATTTTATTTTTACTAATGCATAATACCCTAATGAATATTTGGAATGACCTAAGTTGGATTTTGCCTTTAAGAACATCATTCGTAACTCCTTTTTTTGAAGCAATAACTCTTATGGGCTACCCAATTTTTTTGATTCTGTTTATATCGTTTGGTTATTTTTATTGGTCTTCAGCTCGTTTTAGTCGTGTTGCAATGATGCTATTTATATCTGGGATAATTAATCTTTTTTTAAAAGACTATTTCCAAGATCCAAGACCTCCTATGGAATTTATGCTTGATCCAAAAATTGGAACCTCCTACGGACTTCCAAGTGGTCATGCTCAAATTGCAGTTACTTTGTGGGGTTTATTGGCATATGAATTAAAAAATAAATGGATCACAGTACTTGCATCTATATTAATAATGTTAATTTGCTTCAGTAGGCTTTATTTAGGTGTTCATGATATTGAGGATGTTTTATTCGGTCTAATAATTGGCTTATTAATATTAACAATATGGCATTCTGTGATTACCAGTAAATTTTTTAAAGAACTTTCTAGAACTAAGATAATTTTGTTAATTTTAGTATTTCAATTTATGGCATATATTTTTTATCCTACTCATCAAGGACATGAAATAAGTATTTGGTTTTTAGGTGCAATGGCTGGGTGGTATTTAGGGTCTTCTAATATTAATTTTATCAATAATAATATGATCAACTTTTTACTATCACTAATTAGTACTGGTGCTGTATTTTTTGCAATGATTTTTTCAACAAATCTTGCAGATATATATACATCGTCTAGCCTTATAGGTTTTTTAACTAACTACAGTTTAGGTTTTATTTTTTCCTTTTTTGTTACATATATTATTCCTAGTGTTTGGGTATTTTTTAGCCTTGCATCAGATACTCATGATTGAAAATTATGCTTACAGATAAAAATAATGAAGTCATGACTAAAATTCTAGAAGCTTTAAAGAATAAAAATAATAATAAAAAATCTACGGATTTAATAAATCATATAAACGCAAGAATTAACTATATTAAAGATGAGGAATTAAAATTAGAAGAGTCTATAAAAATTCTTGAAGAACTTAAACGAAGTTAATTGCACTATTTGGACTTCTTGCATTATTTAGGTATATTTAATACTCATTAATTATTAATTTGAGGAAAGAAATTATGAATAAATTAAAATTATTTTTAGCATTTATTATGTTTTTTAACTTACCACTTGTAGCAGAGGGTGCTTTTACAACAGTTATGGTTTCAGCTAAAGACACTGCAAAATATATAGAATCTGTTAAATCTAACACAGCACTATATGAAGCAATTGGTGCAGATGCAGCTGGATATTGTGAAACTATTTCTGGTAGAGATTATTCTGGTCAGCTCATGATGTGGAGTGCATTTTCAGATGTCACCAGTGCTATCAAAGGTGCTAGTAAATATGATCCAAGCAAGGCTCCTAAAGAAATGTCTGATATGCGTGAATTTAAATATGGTGCTACATGGGTTCCATTAAAGCCTTTTGCTAGACTTGATCCAGGTTACGAACGAGCAATGAGGGTAAAGGTATCTTCAGCTAATATGCCTCAATTTATTCAAGGCTTGGTTAAATTAGAAAAAGAAATACAGGACGCAGGACATGATACATTTATGAATGGTTTATATACTGCTTTAGGTGGCGGAACCTATGAAGCAGATACTGTCTATCTAAAATCAATCACTTCAAACGTAGATACACATGGAGCATTAATAGACGACTATATGGCAGGAGCTCAATGGGGCGTTACTTTCAGAGATGTCACATCTTTAATTGATGAAGTTGTAAATGATCAATTTGAAGTATGTGAGCAATTCTATACTGCGAAATAAAAATTATATTTTCACCAAAAAAGGGGTTTTTATAGCCCCTTTTTTATTATCAATAATTAACCCTTTCTTATATATCATTCCTTGTGGCAAAATTAAATTTTATTTAATTTAAATACCTTTTATGAAAATAAAACTCTACTTACTATTTTTTTTAACTATTTCTCTAGATGTATCTTCATTTGATCGAGTATCAGGTAAAGATTTTGTAAGTCGGTCTGAGGTGATTGCTAAAAATGGAATGGTTGCTACAAGCCATCCTTTAGCTACTCAAATAGGATTAGATATTTTAAGAAATGGCGGTAATGCTATAGATGCTGCAATTGCAGCAAACATTGCGCTAGGTTTAATGGAACCAACTGGAAATGGTATTGGCGGTGATTTATTTGTAATTTTATGGGATGAAGATTCACAAAAATTATATGGCTTAAATGCCAGCGGTCCTTCCCCTAAGTCGTTATCTATCGAATACTTTAAAGATAATAATCTTTCTAAGATACCATCTTATGGACCATTACCAGTTACTGTTCCAGGTGCTGTTGATGGATGGATAAAGTTACATGAGAGGTTTGGATCAGTTAAATTTAAAGATCTATTCACGCCAACAATTAATTATGCAAGAAATGGATTTCCAATTACTGAAACTATAGCTTTCTATTTAAAATCTTCTTCTGAACGCTTTAAATCATACCCAAATTTTAAGAAAGTCTGGATGCGAGATAATAGGATTCTTAGTAAAGGAGATCTTTTTAAAAATCCTCAACTTGCTAACACTCTTGAGGAAATATCTAAATCTAAACGCAAAAGTTTCTATGAAGGGAGTATTGCCAAAGTAATGGCTGATTTTGTAAAAGAGCAGGGTGGTTTTTTATCTACTGAAGATCTTGCAAACTATCATGCTGAATGGGTTGAGCCTGTTTCAACTAACTATAGAGGCTATGATATATGGGAGCTTCCACCAAACGGTCAGGGCATTGCAGCACTTCAAATTTTAAATGTATTAGAAAATTATGATCTAAAAAAAATGGGTTTATTTAGTAGTGAGTACATTCATCATTTTGTAGAAGCTAAAAAATTAGCTTTTGAGGATAGGGCAAAATATTATGCCGATCCAGATTTTAATAATATTGATATTAATTATTTAATTTCTAAAGATTATGCCAAAAAAAGAACGAAACTCATTGACCCTTTAAAAGCAATGAATGTTATAGATGCAGGTGCTCTAAAAGATGGCGATACTATATATCTAACAACAGCGGATAAATACGGCAACATGGTTTCATTAATACAAAGTAATTATAGGGGTATGGGGTCTGGAATGGTTCCGCCAAATACAGGATTTATGCTTCAGGATAGGGGTGAGCTTTTTAGTTTAAACAAGAACCATGCGAATGCCTTAGAGGGAGGCAAAAGACCTTTTCATACAATTATTCCTGCCTTCATAACTAAAGACGGCAAACCTTTTGTTAGCTTTGGTGTAATGGGTGGTGGAACTCAGCCTCAAGCTCATGCTCAAATTGTGATTAACTTAATTGATTTTGATTTAAACCTTCAAGCAGCAGGCGATGTATCAAGAATAGTCCATACAGGATCAAGTCAACCTACTGATGAAATTATGGTTGATGGGGGTCAAATAAATCTTGAAAGTGGCTTTGATTTAAATATACAAAACGATTTAAAAAAATATGGTCATACAATAGGCGATCAGAAAGGTTTGTTTGGTGGCTATCAGGCTATTATGCTAAAAGATGGTGTTTATTATGGCGCTTCTGAATCTCGAAAGGATGGACAAGCAGCTGGATACTAACTTGTGACTAGAATTTAAGGAAAAAAATGAATAATTGGATTAACTGGGTAATATATGGATGTCTTGCAATATCCTTATTTTTTTACGTTGTTAAGCTTG
>CAYXZT010000073.1:0-4148 GCA_964469915.1 uncultured Gammaproteobacteria bacterium | reverse complement strand
GATGCATTTACAGATCTACCAATTCATAATGAAGAAGATTTAGAGGGTAATAAAGTTGAAATAGCAGAGGCTGTTAGATTGGCTCAAGATTATCAAGATATCGTAAAAGTCATTGCTGTTGGCAATGAAGCTATGGTGCATTGGGCAACAAGTTATCATTTAGAACCAAAATATATTTTAAAATGGGTAAAGTATCTTCAAGATCTTAAAATTAATGGAACTATTAATAATAATATATGGATAACAAGTTCTGATAATTTTGCATCTTGGGGCGGTGGTTCAGAGGAATATCATAATGACGACCTAGATGAATTAATAAGGTCTGTAGATTATGTATCTATGCATACCTATGCATTCCATGATACTTATTACAATCCAGTCTTTTGGAATCTGTCTGGTGATTCAGAAGATTTAAGTAAAAAAGATATTATTAAAAAAGCCATACAAAAAGCTGTTGAGTATGAGCTTAGTCAATTCAATAGTGTTCAAGAATATATTCATGGTATTGATTCATCAAAGCAAGTTCATATTGGAGAAACAGGATGGTCAAGTGTAGCTTCAGATCTATATGGTTATGGTGGTACGGAAGCGGCAGATGAATATAAGCTGGGACTATACTATGAGATGATTACCGATGTGTGTGTAGCTAAATCAATTTCTTGTTTTTATTTCTCTGCATTTGATGAGCCATGGAAAGATTCACAAAATGAAAATGGCTCTGAAAATCACTTTGGACTTTTTACTGTTTATGGCGAAGCAAAATATCCATTATGGAAAAAAGTAGATCAAAATGTATTTGATGGTTTGTCTAGAGGAGGCAACCCTATTAAAAAAACTTTTAATGGCGATTTTGATGCTTTATTAGAGACTTCAAACTTACCTCCAATTAATAAATAATAATTATGAAAACTTTTTTGCAATTTCTTTTTTTAATATTTGTAGTTTCAGCACATTCTATTGAAGTTACGATCTCTAACAATACTTTGCTTGTAAATAACAACCCATTTTATATGAAGGGGATTTGTTATCATCCAGTTGAAATTGGAAAAACAAAAAGAAACTTTATAAATTTGGAAGAAGATTTATTACTCATGCAAGAGGCTGGTATAAATACTGTTAGAGTCTATGAGCCTATTGATGATATAGCAGTCTTAGATCAATTTAAAAAAGCTGGAATTAAGGTTGTTATTAGTTTTGGATATAACCAACAAGGTAAATTCGATATCGTTTCAGGTACTTTTATTAACTACATCAGAAAATATAAAAATCATGATGCAATTTTAATGTGGGAGCTTGGAAATGAATATAACTATAATCCACAATGGTTTGGTGGGGATATAAATAATTGGTATAAATCCATGGAACTTGTTTCTCAGATTATACAAATAGAAGATCCAAGTAGGCTGGTTTCTTCTGCACATGGTGATCTGCCAAGTAAAGATGCTCTTAAAATAGCTTCTAGTATCAATATTTGGGGTATGAATGTTTATAGATGGGATGAGCCGGCATCTATATTTGAAGAGTGGAAAAAACTTAGTAAAAAACCTATGTATTTTGCTGAGATTGGAGCTGATAGTTTCATGACAAAATCAACATCTAAATACGATAAAGGCGAAAATCAACAAGCTCAAGCTGACGCTAATAAAAAAATTATTAGCGATGTATTAAATAATTCAGATAAAAATATTGGCTCTTTTGTATTTCAGTTCACAGACGGTTTGTGGAAAGCAGGAAATCCAAGTGAACAAGATACTGGTGGGTCAGCTCCAAATAGCGATGGAACACCATATGACGGCACTGCAAATGAAGAGTACTGGGGCATAGTAGATATAAATAGAAATAAAAAAATAACTTTTGATGTAATAAAAAATTCTTATACAAATTTTGAAGTTAATTAACTATATGAATCCAGGGGGGACTTCATATGAATAACGTAGAAAATATAACTAATAGCGTTTCGTTGGGCCAGAAAATAGCGTTTGGCCTTGGAATGTTAGCTAATCAACTTTTTCCAGCATTACTGTCAATATTTATTGTTGTGTTAATCCAAGATCTTGGATTTAATCCACTACTGTATGCGGTTATTGCTTTTGTACCTAGATTTATTGATGCTTTAACAGATCCATTAATGGGTTTTATATCTGATAATACAAAATCTAAATGGGGTAAAAGACGACAGTATGTTTTTGTTGGCGGTATATTAACAGGTATCGCATTCATATTATCTTGGCAGCTTTATCCTGAAAATGGTGAGACTTATAATTTTTGGTATTTCTTAATATTTAATCTAATTTTTTATCTTGGTATTACAATTTTTGGTGTGCCATTTGTAGCTATGGGTTATGAAATGAGTGAAAATTTTCATGAAAGAACTCAAATCATGGCAGTCTCTCAATTTATAGGTCAATTTGCATGGGTTCTCGCTCCGTGGATTTGGATTATTATTTATGATCCTAATATCTTTGTCGATGCTGCAACAGGAACACGAACCCTCTCAATTATATTTGGTGTCTTATGCACTTTGCTTGCAATAATTCCTGCTATTTTTATTAAGAGCAAATCAACACTTAACGATGATCATTTAGTTCCTCTTACAAGAGACAATGCTGGAAAGAGTATTATTAATATTTTTTATATATTTGGAGATGCTTGGAAAAACATCCCATTTAGAAAACTTTGTATTGCAACCTTTTTAGTCTTTAATTCATTTCAAACTATTGCTGCCTTTTCCTTCTTTATCATTGTGCACTACTTATTCTCTGGAGATGCATCTTCAGCAGGTATTTGGCCCGCAATGCATGGAAGTGTTGGCGCTATTGTTACCACATTTCTAGTAATACCTTTGGTATCAAAAATGGCTCAGTCATATGGAAAAAAAGAGACCTTTATAATATCTCAGTGCATATCCATTATAGGCTATGTCCTTTTTTGGTTTTTGTTTATACCCGGTAAGCCGTATATGTTTTTGTTTGCTCTGCCTTTCTTCTCATTTGGTATTGGCGGGCTATTTACTTTAATGATGAGTATGACAGCAGATGCTTGTGATTATGAGGAATTAAGAAAAGGTCTTCCAAGAAAAGAGGGGTCATTTGGCGCAATATATTGGTGGATGATAAAGCTTGGTACTGCGCTTGCAGGACTTTTATCAGGTCTGATTATGTACTATGTTGGTTTTGCAGGTGATGCTTCAACACAGCCTGAAGGAGCTCTTACTGGTCTTAGAATAGCTTACTCTACAATACCAGTTGTAGGGACATTATTTGCTATTTACGTAATGCGTGACTACGAAATAGATGAACAAAGAGCTGCTGAGATTAAAAAACAATTAAATCAAAGAAGCGAAGGAGTAAACTAAAAATGTCTTTAAGAGATGAAAAAATTAAATCATTGCTTGGATTAAATCTAGAAAGTCTTTCTGAGAATGAATTGAAAGAACTAGGCAGTGAAATCCTTGAAAGTAAAGTCCATGGAATATGCTTTAGTTTATATGAAGATGAGCAACAGCCAGGTGATTTCGTATCTGATGAGCAGATTGAAAGAAGATTAAAAATATTAAAACCTTACACAAACTGGATTAGAACATTTTCTTCAACTGATGAGCATGCAAGGATTGCTCAAATAGCAGTTGATATGGGTTTTAAAACCTTAGTCGGAGCTTGGCTTAGCGACGATTTAAAAAGTAATGATAATGAAATAGAAGGACTTTTAGAATTAGCTTCAAAAGGGCTAGTGAATATTGCTGCAGTTGGTAATGAAGTTATTTATAGAAAAGAGCTAGCTGAAAATGAGCTTATTTCTTATATAAATCATGTTAAAGAAAATATAAATAACATACCTGTTGGTTATGTTGATGCATATTATGAATTTAGGGACAGACCAAAAATTACTGAAGCTTGCGATGTAATTCTTGCTAACTGCTATCCATTTTGGGAGGGATGCGCATCAGAGTATTCTTTGCTTTATATGAAAGATATGTTTCAGGAAGCCACTAAGGCTGCTAATGGTAAAAAAGTTATAATTACTGAAACAGGCTGGCCTAGTGCTGGTAGCGACCTATGGGGAGCACATCCATCTTATAAAAACTATTTACAATACTTCATTAATACACAGCTTTGGTCTAAGAATAATAATATTGATATTTTTTATTT
>CAYXZT010000072.1:0-4273 GCA_964469915.1 uncultured Gammaproteobacteria bacterium | reverse complement strand
GATGAAAGATTATAACTCTTTGATGGTAAAAAAATACCTAATTATCTATCAAATTCTATTTGCATTCCCAAAGGAATATCTTCCTTAACCTGACCATTTTCAAAAACTATATGACCATTACATATAGTCATGTGAATTGAGGAATTAAATGTTTTACCTAAAAATGGAGACCAGCCGCATTTATATAAAATATTCTCATCAGTAACCTCATATTTTTTATCTATATCCAAAATTACCAAGTCAGCATAATAACCTTCTCTTATAAAGCCTCTATCTTTAACCTGAAATCTTTTTGCAACATTATGAGTAGTTTTCTCAACAATAGTCTGAAGACTTAGTATATTTTGATGATAGAAGTCTAATAGTATTTGAAGGCCATGCTGAACCAAAGGCAAACCTGCTGGGGCATCCTGATACTTCCTCATCTTTTCATCCCATGTGTGCGGAGCATGATCAGTTGCAATAATATCAATTTTATCCTCATGAAGAGCTTTTATAAGAGCTAGTCTGTCTGATTCCTCTTTAATTGACGGGTTGCATTTTATTTGATTACCAAGTTCAGCATAATCACCTTCATTAAAATGCATGTGATGAACACAAACCTCAGATGTAATTTTTTTCCCATCCACATCACCTTTAGTAAATAATTCCATTTCTTTCTCAGTAGTAAGATGGAATACATGCAAGTCAGAATCATATTTTTTGGCTAAACTAACAGCAAGAGAGCTTGATAAATAACAGCTTTCTACATCTCTAATTAAATGGTGGTGCTGTGCTGATAATTCGTTGCCATACTTTTCTAGAAATAATTTTTCATTATTTTTTACAGTAGTTTGATCTTCGCAGTGCGTTACAACTATAAGTGGCGAGTAGTTAAAAATATCATCAAGAGCATCAAGACTGTCGACCAACATCTCACCAGTAGATGCTCCCATAAAAACTTTTAATGCTGCTGCTTGCTTTATATCAACTCTCTTTATTTCTTCAATATTGGTATTACTTGCTCCGAGATGGAAGGAATAATTAGATAATGATTTAGTGCTAGCTATATCAAATTTTTTACTTAAATTTTCATTGGTAGTTGTAGTTGGATTAACATTAGGCATTTCAAAATAACTCGTTACTCCTCCAGCGAGCCCAGCTCTAGATTCTGTCGCGATATCACCTTTATGGGTAAGTCCTGGCTCTCTAAAATGAACCTGATCATCAATAAGTCCAGGTAAAACATACCTTCCATCAAGATCAACAACTTTTTTTGATTCAGACTCGATAGAACTTTGAATTAATTCAAATCTATTATTTTTAATTGCAATATCTGATTCTAAGATTCTATTCTCATTTACTATTTTGCAATTTTTTAAAATTAAATCATACATCTACTTCTCCAGTTTAAATGCTTTATGTAGGGCATTTACAGCTTGATCAACTTCTTTTTCCTCTATAACAATTGTGATTTTAATTTCTGATGTACTTATCATTTGAATATTAATTCCAGTTTCTGATAAGGCTTTAAAAGCTGAGCTAGCTATACCCGCGTGAGATCTCATCCCAACGCCGACGAGTGAAACTTTTGCAATATCTGAATCAATTAACAAGTCATCGAATTCTAATGTCTTTTTTAAATTATTGATTACATCTCTAGTACTTATTTCATCTTCTTTTGAAACAGTAAAAGTAAAGTCGGTTTTACCACTAACACTTACGTTTTGAACAATAACATCAACCTCGATATTAGCATCGCTTAAAGGACCTAGAATACCGAAAGCAATACCAGGAGTATCGCTAACTCCGTGAAGAGTAAATTTAACCTGATCTTTTTGGAAAGCTATCCCTGAAACTAATCCATTTTCCATATTATTTTCCTCGAGTGATATTAGAGTACCATTTCCAGGCTCAAAACTGGATAAAACTCTAACTGGTACTTTGTATTTATTTGCAAATTCTACTGCTCTGATTTGAATTACTTTTGCGCCTTGGCCAGCCATCTCCAGCATTTCTTCCATAGTAATAATATCTAATTTTTTAGCCTCTGGAACCACCCTAGGATCTGTGGTGTATATTCCGTCAACATCCGTATAAATATCGCATCTTTCTGCATGCATTTGAGCGGCAATAGCAACAGCAGTTGTATCTGAGCCACCTCTTCCAAGTGTTGTTACATCGCCAGATTCAGTAATACCCTGAAATCCCGTAATGATAGGAATAATACCTTCATTAAGGGCATTTTGTATCTTTTCACCATCAACATCTAATATTCTAGCCTTTGAATAACTATCAGTAGTTCTCATAGATATTTGAGATGCAGTATATGACTTGGCTTTAACTCCAATCTGATGAAGTGCCATAGCTAAAAGCGCTGCACTAACTTTTTCTCCTGTTGAAATTAGAGCATCAAATTCTCTTTTACTAGGATTGTCGCCAAAGCTTTTAGCTAACTTAATGAGTCTATTTGTTTCTCCGCTCATAGCTGAAACAACTACAATAACTGAATTATTACTAGACGCTTTTTTAATTATCTGAGCAACAGATGCTATACGTTCTTCTGAACCTACCGATGTTCCTCCAAACTTTTGAACTATCATCCTAGACATATAATTATTAAGAGTTTGCGAGGGATTTTACTGAATTTGGTATAGATGTCACGAAGTCTTTAATATTTTCTGTTTCTCCAGCACCTTGAGCAAAATCAGGACGGCCACCACCCCTGCCATTAATCTGCTCACAGATGTTACTCACGATATCTTTTGCTGATATTTGATCAATAATATTCTCAGTTACACCACAAACAACAGCTATTTTATTGTCCTGAACATTTAATAAGATGATAGAACCTTTATCGATTGTTTTTTTCCTAGCATCAACCATTCCTCTCAAAGATTTATTATCTTCAATAGAAATCTGTTGAATAAATAAAACCCAATCATTTATTTCATAAGATTCTGAAAAAGTTATTTCTGTTTCAGTTGTTTTTACACTTCCAGATTTTTTGAGCTTTTTATTTTCTAATATTAAAGATTCAACCTTTTCTAACATGTCGCCTGCAGAGATATTTAATTTTTGCTGAAGCTCTTCATTGATTCTGCGTGTTTCTTTTAAGTGTTTGAGGGCTACTTTGCCACCTACAGCTTCTATTCTTCGTACTCCAGATGCAACGCTTGATTGATTGGTAATTAAAAATGTTCCTATATCACCAGTCCTAGAAACATGAGTCCCGCCACATAACTCAACAGAGAATGATTGATTTCCCATGCTCAATACTCTTACCTCATCCTCATATTTTTCGCCAAACAAGGCCTCGGCACCAGATTTCATTGCCTCTTCAAGCTGCATATTTTGAGTAGTAACCTCCGCATTATTCAACGATTCTCTATTAACCAAATCTTCAACAGCCGATATTTCTTCTTTGGATAATGGTTTTGGATGAGAGAAATCGAATCTTAGTTTATTTTCATCTACTAATGATCCTTTTTGCTGAACGTGATCTCCTAATACTTCTTTAAGAGCTGCATGCATTAAATGAGTGGATGAATGGTGAATTGCAGTAGCATCTCTTATATCCTTCTCAACATTCATTTTAATCATATCGCCTGTTTTTAATGTCCCTGATTTTACTTTTGCTCTATGAAGGAAGACTTTTCCTTGTTTCTTACAATCTAAAATGATTCCGCTTGATTCTGAAGAGCTAAAATTACCTCTATCACCAACTTGTCCACCTGATTCACCATAAAATGGAGTTTTATCACATGCTATGAATATTTCCTCAGATTCTAAAGCAGACTCAACCCTATTTTGATCTTTCCATAAAACTAAAACCTTTGAATCTGAATCTAATAATTCATATCCTAAAAATTTTGTTTCATCCACACCAGCTGCTGCAGGAAGTGAAGAAACAAAACTACTGCCAGCCTTAGATGATTCTTTTTGATGCTTCATTGCTGCAGAAAAACCAGCTTCATCAATTTGCAAATTCCTTTCTCTAGCAATATCTGCAGTTAAGTCGTATGGAAAACCAAATGTATCATGAAGTTTGAATACAACATCTCCTGGAATAGTATCTTCTGATATTTTTTTAATAGCCTCATCTAAAATACCAATCCCTTTATCTAGAGTTTCAAAGAATTTAACTTCTTCGTCTTTAATGGTTTTTGTAATGAATTCATTTTTTTCTGTTAAGGCGGGATATGCATCCTGCATAAGCTCAACTAAATCTTTTACCAGTTCATTTAAGAAAGGTTTGGTTGCTCCCATTTTATACCCATGACGAATAGCTCTT
>CAYXZT010000071.1:0-4306 GCA_964469915.1 uncultured Gammaproteobacteria bacterium | reverse complement strand
TTCCTGAAGCTTCTGCAACAATAGGTCTTGTATAAGGATCCCATGATGCAACTTTTTTTCCAGCTTCTAGATCAGATTGATCTTTAACTTCAAGTGTTGCTCCATAAGGAACTTTATATTGTTCTGTAATTTTTCCACTAGGCTCAGTAATTGTTGCCATTGCATTTCTAGATACAACAACTTCTAACTTATCTTTATTAGTAACTGTTTTCATGTCATCAGAAAAAGTTACAACACCTTGGTTTTTATTGTAAATAGCATTATCTTCAGATGAGCTAGAAGCAGCACCACCAATATGGAAAGTACGCATAGTTAACTGTGTGCCTGGCTCACCAATAGATTGTGCAGCAACCACACCAACAGCCTCACCTCTATGAACTAGATGACCTCTTGCTAAGTCTCTTCCATAACATTTTGAACAAACTCCTATTGAAGCCTCGCATGTCATAGGTGATCTAACTTTAAGAGATGCAAGGTTAAGAGTATCAATTACATCAACAGCATCCTCATCTAGCATGGTATCTTTTTCAAAAAGAACATTACCTTCATTATCTAGAATAGGCTCAGCTATAACTCTTCCAAGAATTCTATCTGTTAGTGCTTGAATTATTTCACCACCATCAATAATGGATGTAACAGTTATTGACTCTTCAGTCCCACAGTCTTCAATATTAATAACTGAGTCCATAGAAACATCACAAAGTCTTCTTGTTAAATATCCAGAGTTAGCAGTTTTCAAAGCTGTATCAGCTAGTCCTTTCCTGGCTCCATGAGTAGATATAAAATATTGTAAAACTGAAAGGCCTTCTCTAAAGTTTGCAGTAATAGGTGTTTCAATAATTGACCCATCTGGCTTAGACATCAAACCTCTCATCCCAGATAACTGTCTAATCTGTGCTGGTGAACCCCTTGCACCCGAGTCAGCATAAATATAAACAGAATTAAATGAAGATTGATCTACCTCTTCTCCTTCTGGCGTTTTAGCAGTCTCAGTACTAATTTTTTCCATCATGGCTTTAGCTACTTGTTCATTAGCTCTTGACCATATATCGATAACCTTGTTGTATCTTTCTCCTCTTGTAACAAGACCTGAATCAAATTGCTTCTCGATAGCTTTTACTTCTTTTTCAGAGTCATCAATAATTTTTGCCTTTTGTTCTGGAATAACAAAGTCATTGACACCAATCGACGATCCAGATCTAGTTGAAAAGTCAAAACCTAGATACATTAATTGATCAGCAAAAATAACTGTTTCTTTCAATCCAGCTTTTCTGTATGAGATATCTACTAATTTTGAAATTAATTTTTTATTAAGTACTTTATTGATATTTTCAAAGCCAACTGCATTGGGTGTAATTCTCCATATAAGAACTCTTCCTACAGTTGTTTCATGAATTTGTTTTTCACCATCGCTATCAGTGATTCTAACTTTAATAGACGCATGAATATTAAGAGTTTCGGTTTCATATGCTCTCAAGACCTCATCTGGATCACTGAAAACTCTTCCTGCACCATTAGCACTGGCATTATCTCTTGTCATGTAATACAAACCTAAAACAACATCCTGAGTTGGGTTAATAATTGGAGACCCGTCAGCTGGTGATAGAATATTATTGGTAGACATCATTAAAGCTCTTGCTTCAAGTTGAGCCTCTAATGTTAAAGGAACATGAACAGCCATTTGGTCCCCATCAAAGTCAGCATTAAATGCCACACAAACCAATGGATGAAGTTGAATAGCTTTACCTTCAATTAATTTTGGTTCAAATGCCTGTAAACCAAGCCTATGAAGAGTCGGTGCCCTATTCAGCATGACTGGATGCTCCCTGATTACATCCTCAAGAACTTCCCACACTTCAGGAGTTTCTCTTTCTACAAGCTTTTTAGCTGCTTTAATTGTTGTAGCTAATTCTCTTTGCTCTAATTTTCCATAAACAAAAGGTTTGAATAACTCTAGAGCCATTTTCTTAGGTAATCCACACTGGTGTAATTTTAGAGTTGGTCCAGAAACAATTACAGACCTTCCTGAATAATCTACTCTTTTACCTAATAAATTTTGTCTAAATCTCCCACCCTTACCTTTAATCATATCAGCAAGAGACTTAAGTGGACGCTTATTGGTTCCTGTTATAACTCTTCCTCTTCTTCCATTGTCAAGAAGTGCATCTACAGATTCCTGAAGCATTCTTTTTTCGTTTCTAACAATAATTTCAGGAGCATTTAGCTCTAAAAGTCTTTTTAATCTGTTATTTCTGTTTATAACTCTTCTGTATAAATCATTTAAATCTGAGGTTGCAAAACGACCTCCTTCAAGAGGTACCAAAGGCCTTAGATCAGGTGGTAAAACAGGTAAAACATTCATTACCATCCACTCAGGCCTATTTCCTGATTCATTAAATGCTTCTAATAATTTAAGTCTTTTTGACAGTTTCTTTAGTTTTGTCTCTGAATTAGTTTGAGGTATCTCCTCTCTGATTTCTCGAATTTCTTCGTTAATATCAAGTTCTTCAAGCAGAATTTGAACAGATTCTGCGCCCATACCAGCTTGGAATTCATCACCAAATTCTTCATATTTTTCAACCCATTCTTCTTCAGTTAAGATCTCACCTTTTTCAAGAGGAGTTAATCCTGGATCAGTAACAATATAGCTTTCGAAATATAATACTCTTTCAATTTCTCTTAAAGTTGTATTTAGAAGTAAGCCAATTCTTGAAGGAAGTGATTTTAAAAACCATATATGAGCAACAGGTGCAGCTAGATCAATATGCCCCATTCTTTCTCTTCTAACCTTTGCTAAAGTAACTTCTACTCCGCACTTCTCACAGACTACACCTCTGTGTTTCATTCTTTTATATTTACCACAGATACATTCGTAATCTTTTATTGGGCCAAATATTTTAGAACAAAATAACCCATCTCTTTCAGGTTTAAAGGTTCTATAGTTTATAGTTTCAGGTTTTTTTACTTCACCAAAAGACCAAGATTTGATTACTTGTGGAGATGCTAGTCCTGCAGAAATAGTAGTAAAGTCATCCTGCCCTGTTTTTAAAGAATTTAATAAGTCTCTCAATTTAATCTCCTAATTTTCTGAATCTAATTCGAGGTTAATTCCAAGTGATTTAATCTCTTTACTAAGAACATTAAATGACTCAGGGATATCAGCATCCATTTCGTAACTTCCATCAACAATATTTTTATACATTTTTGTTCTTCCAGAAACATCATCTGATTTAACAGTTAACATTTCTTGTAAAGTATATGACGCACCATATGCTTCTAGTGCCCAAACTTCCATTTCACCGAACCTTTGACCACCAAACTGAGCTTTACCACCCAGTGGCTGCTGAGTCACCAAGCTGTATGATCCTGTTGATCTAGCATGCATTTTGTCATCAACTAAATGGTTTAATTTGATAATGTACATATAGCCAACAGTTACAGGTCTATCAAACTTAGATCCTGTTCTTCCGTCATACAAAGTAAATTGTCCTGATTCTGGAAGATCAGCAAGCTTTAAGAGATCTTTAACTTCACTTTCTTTTGCACCATCAAATACTGGAGTAGCTATTGGTAAACCATCTTTAAGGTTATTAGCTAATTCCATAATTTCACTATTATTAAAGGAGCTAATATCTTCCTTGTTTGCAGCATTAGCATTATAAAGTTTATCTAAGTATGTTTTGAGCTCTGCAGGCTTAGCATTTTCTTTGAGCATTAGATCAATTTTTTGCCCAATACCTTTAGCAGCACAACCCATATGTGTCTCAAGAATTTGCCCAACATTCATCCTAGATGGAACACCTAGTGGGTTAAGTACTATGTCAACCGGATTACCATCTTTATCATATGGCATATCTTCAACTGGCATAATTTCAGAAATAACACCTTTATTTCCATGACGACCCGCCATTTTGTCACCAGGTTGAATTCTTCGTTTGATAGCTAGGTAAACTTTAACAATCTTAATTACGCCAGGTGCTAAATCATGACCTCTTATTATTTTAGCTTTCTTTTCTTCAAATCTAGATTTGATATCTTTAGTGTATGCTTTATAGGATTTCTCTGTATCCTCAATTACATCATTTATAGAGTCTGTATCTGTTCTAATTGAGAAAAGATCATTAAGGTCTAAGGATTCTAGTTTTTCTGAAGATAACGTTTCACCTTTTTTAATACCATTACCTTTTATAGCTTTTTTGCCTTTTAAAAGATCACATAGTCTAGTTTTTGTTGCTTGCTCAACAACAAAAGCTTCATCATCAGCATCTTTCTTAGATTGATCAAGATGGTCTTGCTCTATTGCTTG
>CAYXZT010000070.1:0-4349 GCA_964469915.1 uncultured Gammaproteobacteria bacterium | reverse complement strand
CTGAAACCTTCTGACCAAGTTACGTAATACATAACATCTTCACTTTTATTCCAAGCAAGAGTAGCTTTTCCAATTACACCATCAGATTTGGCGACATCAGGATAACCATTTGAATTATTAGGAGCATATTGTGCTGATAAGTTAGATCCATACTTTTGTTGGTCAGTATTACCAAAACCATTACCAAAAGAGGAGTTTGCACTACCTTCAAAATCAACTTCAATATCATACCAACGAGCACCAACCGTTAATTCAACAGTTTCAGATAGATCCATATTAACCTCACCAAATACACCTTGTTGTTTATCGGTACGTTTGATGTCATAAAAGAAAATAACTGGCTCTGAATAAGGCCCTGCTGAATACCAACCAGCAGCACCATTATTAATGGCTCCGGTGGATGAAATATCAGTTAAGGCATAGTTAGGTGCATAAGTAATATCATTACCTAATGAACCAGGGTATGTGAATAAATTTAACTCTGTTAATTCAAGATCACTAAAGAATACGCCAGCTGTTACTGTAGTAGTATCATTTATTGGAGCATTAACCCTAAATTCGTGAGTTGTTACCTCTGTATTAGTAGTTGAGTCAACTAGCAAATTAGGAGCGCCACATGAACCAGTTGGAACGCCACCTGGTGCATTTGAAGTATAGGTTACATAGTAATCACAAATATAGTAAGGAAGATATTGACCAACAAATAAATAATCAGTGTAGTCAATATTTTGATCTGTAACTCTGTCAGTATAAGCACCAGCATACACAACCTCTAAATCTCCAATAGTTCCTTCTAGAGTTAGACTCATATTATCAAACTCATCTACTATAGTGTCATCTGTATATCTTTGAATTTCTAAATCATCTAATGTTGGATCTGTAAAAAACACACCATCAGATTCTATGGTTTGATTTGCAACAACTGCTAAAGCATTCCAGTTATCATTAATTTCATGAGCAACACTAGCTCTGAATCCTTCATAAGAAACAGCGTTAGCATTATCCTTTACAATTGCTTCAGCGTTAGTTAATGAAACGCCTGATAGATCAGCTCCAGCTTGGAAACCAGCTCTTGAAGAAGATACAGGAAGTCCATTTGCTCTTACAGTTCCAGCTGTTCTAAATCTAGCAGATTGACTTGCATTTAATGAACCAGCAACCTGATCAATATAACCACCTTTTTCATCTCTATAAGCAACAAATCTTAAAGCTGATTTGGTTCCTAAAGGAACATTACTCATGTATTCAACTTTATTACCTTCATCACCACCATGAGTGAATCTTGCTTCAACCTCTAAACTACTTAAGCTTTCACCCATTACTGGTTTATTAGTAATCATTCTTACAACACCAGCTTGTGAGCTAGCTCCGAATAAAGTACCTTGAGGTCCTGCAAGCACCTCTATACGCGCCATATCAGCAGCATATACATCAAGGTTTCTTCCAGGTTGCCATAATGGCTGCTCATCAAGGTAAAAAGAGACATTTGGAGCTAAACCAGCAACACCAGCAGTTGTTAAATTTGGTGTTGTTGAGGCTAGAC
Organism: uncultured Gammaproteobacteria bacterium; assembly: GCA_964469915.1. Lineage (GTDB taxonomy): Bacteria > Pseudomonadota > Gammaproteobacteria > Magnimaribacterales > D2472 > SCGC-AAA076-P13. The sequence goes on along the minus strand of CAYXZT010000070.1, from coordinate 2,806 downwards.
CTCTAATATAAATAGTACTCTGACCTGGACCAGATCCACCGGCAGTAACACCAGGTAATTGAAGTAAGTAATCTTCAAAGACATTTACACCCTTTTCTTCTAGATCTGACTCTCTAAGAGCAGAAACAGCTAGAGGGACATCCTGTAAGCTTTCAGATTTTTTCCTTGCAGTAACTACAATTTCTTCAACAGTATCTTGACCGTTAATAACACCACTATAAATTGATGTATTAAGCAAAGCTAAGGCTGATAAGGAAGGTAGTATTTTATTATGTATCTTTTTATTTAGCATAAAAGTTTCCTATATATATTTATATAAATTGCTATATAAAAAAAGATAAACCCCTATCTAAATACCCCTAGAGAAGTTTAGCTTTGTTTATAGACCAGCAATTTCATTAAAATGGTCTGCATCTATCATAACAGTTTGAATTAGGTATGCAAATTCATGGAAGAAGCATAACAAGAATGTATATTAATTTATTTAGCTAATGGAACTATATAGATAAATGAATTTTTTTATGTTTCACTGATTAAGCATATAAATTAATTAATAACTAAAAAAGCATGAATAATATCAATAAACCTAGATTTTTATCTTCTGTTTTTCTGTTAACGATAATAACTGTTGCTGTTTATTCTGATTTAGAAGCCTCTGCAGCCCTTTTATCTCAGACCCAAACTTTTTTATCTGAATATTTAGGCTGGTTAATTATTTTGATCGCTAATGGTTTTTTGATTTTTTCTATTTATCTAGTATTCACAAAATACAGTAACATTAGGCTGGGTGGTGTAAATGCAACACCTGCATACACCTACACCAATTGGATTGCTATGCTTTTTAGTGCAGGTTTGGGCATTGGATTATTATTCTATGGTGTTGCTGAGCCTATAGGTAACCTCAACAACTATCCTGAGATGCTTCCAGGAGATTTATCATACAATGCTGGAAAAGCTCTTGGTCTTACAAATCTTCATTGGGGTCTTCATGGGTGGGCAGTTTATTCAGTATTAGGGTTATGTTTTGCTTTTGCCTCATATAATAAAAATAAAGCTTTTAGGGTAAGTTCACTTTTAGGAAGCTATGTTGAAAACAACAAAATATTAGCAGCGACTATTGATGTCATTGCAATACTAACTACAGTTATTGGAATAGCAACATCTCTTGGTCTAGGTGCATCTCAAATTAACAGCGGTCTTGAGTATGTTTTTGATATTAGAGTTAATGAGTTTCTTATTATTTTAGTTATAACAATTATTGGACTTATAAGTGTAAGCCTTGGCCTTGATGTCGGTATTAAAAGGTTATCCCAAATAAATATGCTGATGGCTGTGAGTTTATTGATTTTTGTTCTTATGTTGGGGCCAACCATATTTATTTTAAATGCAATGGTTCAGAATGCTGGAGTTTATCTTAATCAACTTATACAGCTATCAACATGGACCGAAGCCTATAATGATACCGTTTACCAAAATGGCTACACTCTTTTCTATTTCACTTGGTGGTTTGCTTGGGCACCCTTTGTATCTCTTTTCATTGCTAGAATTTCTTATGGAAGAACTATAAAAGAATTTGTTATAGGAGTTCTTTTTGTACCTTCATTGATTGTTTTTATATGGATGGGTGTTTTTGGTAATGCTGCAATATATCAAGTGCTCAATGGCATTGGAGATATAAGCTCAGCTGTTAGTGCAAATGCAAGTACAGCTTTATTTGTACTTTTTGACTCTTTTGCTTTTTCAAAAACACTTTCAGTTGTATCTCTGGTACTTATAGTTACTTTTTTTGTTACATCATCTGATTCAGGAGCTTTGGTTGCATCGATGCTATCTTCAAAAAAACATATTGATATAGACAGTGACTCACCTCTTATATCAAGGGTGACTTGGGCAATATTACTTGGTGTTGTAGCAGCAGTCTTATTAGTCGTTGGTGGGTTAAATGCACTTCAGACCGCAGTTGTTATTTTTGGCCTACCTTTTTCTGTGATTATAATATTTGCATGCAAAGAACTTTATCGATCACTAGATGAGGAACTAAAAGAGTAATTTATTTAATGAAGCTCTTTATCAATTTCTTCTAGCTCATCATTGGTCATTTCATCTTCATAAATTAATTGCTCAGTATCATCCTTCTTTTTTGATAGTTTTTTTGAAATTATTAATGCAAGAACGATAATTACTAATATTAAACCTAATTGATATCCCATTCTGTATTCCTTTATGTAAATATGTGATTTATCCTATCTTAACTCTTATAAAATAAAAATAAATGGATGCATTAGACAATATACTAAACAGGGTTTCTTCAAGAGAGCTCTCGTTACCTCACCCCAATCCAAAAGAAATGGCTTTAGCATATAAAGCCGCCCTTCGAGCTCCTGATCATGCTTGGCTTAGACCAAGCAGTTTTATTGAAGTAAAAGGAGATGGATTATCTAAGCTAGCAAAAATTTTTGAAAATTACGCATTATCAATACCAGATATTGATGAAACTAGAATTAATAAATATAAAGAGGCGCCATTTCGAGCTCCTATGATAGTTATTTTAGTAAATACTTTTACTGAGCACCCAAAAGTACCAGCTATTGAACAAAAACTTTCAACAGCTGCAGCTGCACAAAACTTAATGCTTTCTCTTAATGCTCAAGGGTATGGTGCTATCTGGAGAACAGGTAAACTAGCTTTCAATAAAACTATAGCAAAAGATCTTGGGCTTGATAATAATCAAGAAGTTTTAGGTTTTTTATATATCGGGACTAATACTGGTAAAAATAAAAAGGTGCCAGATTTAGATATCGATAGG
>CAYXZT010000069.1:0-4365 GCA_964469915.1 uncultured Gammaproteobacteria bacterium | reverse complement strand
CTGAATGGCAAAAGTTACTTACTAATGAAAATCTTCAAGGTGTTTGGGGTTATGCACCAGCTGTAGCTACCAACTCTTTTCCAGATAACGGTTGGTGGGAAATCCAATGGGGCTCAAAAGAAGAGGCTCAAGAAGCATGGTCAGAATGGTCTCAAAATGAAGAAGCTGCTGCATGGAATGATAAGTATGCATCTGTATTACAGTGCGATGAATCAATGATCAATGGTTTTGAAAGTGTTTTTCCAATAGCATCAGCTCAATATAGCGAGCTTCCTGATTCAGGATATTTTTACAGTGAAGTTCATATCTGTGAATTAAATGATGGTTCTACCCAAGAAGAAGCAATCAGTTTCCTTTCAGGTTTTACAGAGGCAGTCTCTAATGCAGATTATTCAGACACTTCATACCACTTAGGAAATTATTTCAATACTGATGGAAGTGGCGGCTTCCTATGGGCCAATTTTACAAATAGTGAAGAATCAATGGATAAGGCAAATGCTTCATTTGAGGCAAGTGTAAGGGAGTCTATGTTCCCAATATTCAGTACATTTGCATCCTGTGGAGAGGTTCCAGATTTGTACCATGGCTTCACTTTGTATAACGCAGAAAATAAAGATTTCATGCCAACATTCCCATCTAACTAAGGAGAGCTTTAAATGAAAAAACTTTTATTATTAACCTTGTTGGTACCATCTTTTTTGATGGCTATGCATCACAAGTCTGAACCTATAATTTTTTATTTAGATATGGATATAGCTGAAGGCAAATCTGAAAATGTTCAAGAGTTTGTTGATTATCTAGTAAAAACAGTAAAGAAAACTGAGCCAAAGACTATGTACTATAAGTACTGGATTTCAGAAGATAAAACTAAAGTATCTTTGATGGAGGTCTACCATAGTAATGAGGATGCTTTATTTCATATGAATGCATTCGATAAAGCTTCGCACAAACAAAAGTTCATAGACACATTTGTCATTACTAATTTTCAAGTGATGGGCGATACAAACGATGAGCTTAAGGAGGCCATGTCGGCTTTCACGAAGGATCATAGAAGCTTAATGAATGGCTTTAAAAGGTAATTGCTATAATTAACTAGGGCCTATTAAGTTAGGCCCTTACATTTACGCCTAGCCTCAACAAGGTACTTATTTTTTAAACTAGGGTTCAAGGATTTTACTTCGTAGTTTCTATTCATTAAATCAAGAATCTTATATATAAACCTCATTTCGTTTTCCCTATCCCAATTCCACAAAGTATCTAGATCGATTACGTAGAAAGTATTTTCTGAGTTTTGTTTTAGTTGGCTTAATAGCTCTTTTAATTCATCGTCGTCACTAGTTTCATTAAAGATAACCAACCTTTCTTTTTTAGACTGATCGGTTTTTAATATTTGTATTAAAGCATCATTGATACATACAGATTGCTCTGATGAAGTATCTGCCTTTGAATTGAGCACAATACATATTATTGCTAATATTTTGATGTGTTTAATCATTAGGCAATCATAATATATAAATAAATTGTTGTATTATGATTAATCAAATTTAAAAAAAGGGGGAAGCATGGAAAAAGTATTAGTAACTGGAGCTACTGGGTTTATAGGTCTTCATTGTATACAGCAGCTACTTGAACAGGGGTATGGAGTTAATGGAACTCTTCGCTCAATGCAAAGAGAGTCTGAAGTAAGACAGTCGCTTGAAAAGCATAATACATCTTGTGAAAACCTTACTTTATTTCCTGTAGATTTAATGAGCGATGAGGGTTGGGATGATGCCATGTCAGGTTGTGACTATCTTCTTCATGTTGCATCGCCATTTGTACTTTCTAATGAGACTGAGGAATTTTTTGTTAAGCCAGCCGTGGAGGGTGCATTGAGAGCTTTAAAATTTGCTGACAAACATAATATTAAAAAAGTAGTATTGACCTCTTCCTTTGCTGCTGTTGGAGATACGTTTGATGGCACAACAAGCTTTGATGAAACCCATTGGTCAGATACCTCTAATGATAGGATGACTTTTTATTCTAAGAGTAAAACCTTGGCCGAGAGGGCTGCATGGGATTATGTAAAAGAAAATAATGTAAGTTATAAATTAACTGTAATCAATCCAGTTGGAGTACTAGGACCATCACTGTCAGATGATGTTGGTATTTCTAATTCGATGGTTTTAAGAATGCTTAACGGCTCTATGCCAGCTCTTGCAAAAATTCACATAGGTATTGTGGATGTAAGAGATGTAGCAAAGGCTCACATATTAGCTATGAAAAATACTGAATCGGATGGCGAGCGATTTATTGTTTCTGAAAAAGAAATGTGGATGAGTGATATTGCTAATGTCTTAAATGCAAATGGCTATAAGGCTCCTGAAAAAAATATGCCAAATTTATTATTGAAAGTCATGGCTTTGTTTAAAAGTGATTTAAAGACGATTTCTAAAATGGCTGGAAAGCAAAGAGACTGTCATACAACAAAGGCAAAAGATGTGCTTGGATGGAATCCAATTACAGCAGAGGAATCTATTCTTGCTGCTGCTAAACAGATTACTGATTACGAACTAATTTAGATTATTCCTGGAATAATTGCCTTTCTATTTTTAGGGTAATCATCAAATTTATCTTGATACCATTTGTGGTGAGCTATGGCTCTTGGGAAAAGATTGGCTATTGTCCAGATTAAAAAAACTAATCCAGAAATACTCCAGGTTAATATTGCCCAACCAATCCACTCTATGATCTCTCCAAAATAATTTGGTGCAGATATGTATTTATGTAGGAATTTATTAGGTAGGTGATAGCCTGGACCCATTTCTTTTCTTAAACCCACTATTAAGTAGTCAGATCTGATATTGATAAACATGCCGATAAAAAATAAGGATAAGCCTATAAGAAATGTGTTTGATGAAAGCCAATCAGAAGAGTAGCTTGTAAAGTAAAAAATACCAAAAGCCTGAACACAAACATTCACTAAATTAAAGCAAAACGCTGATATGGCAATGCTTATTGGCATTTTAGGGTTAGTCATATCAATAACAAATGGATAAATAAATGTTCTGTGCGTGTAATGAGTTAACCAAATCATCAAGAAGACTTCATGTACCAAATCTAAGTCATTCCTAACTACTAAACCAAATATGATCATCAATATAACGCAAGGTGACTCCATGATTACCCAGCCAGCTCTTGCTGAAATATTTCGACCCCATCCTTCCTGGATATGACGACCATAAGGTGCATTATTGAAAAATAGATATATAAATGTAGCCACTGCTACAAGAATCCAAATGAGAATAAATATATTGAACGAGCTCATATAAACATTTTAAGTTAAGAATATTAAAAAGTTTACAGATATAGAAGTTAAACATAAACTGTAGATAATGAATTTGGGGAGAATTTCATGAAAGAATATGATTTTATTATTTTGGGTGCCGGCTCTGCTGGGTGTGTTCTAGCGAATAGACTTAGCTCCAATCCTGATTTCAATGTTTGCTTAATAGAAGCAGGCTCCAAAGATACAGATATTAGATTACATGTACCATTAGGCTTTGCTTTTTTAGGTGCTGGTAGTAAATATAGTTGGAACTACAACACAGAACCACAGAAAGAATTTGCAAAAGTTAAAGTCCTTGAGCCTGCAACTTCTGTTGTTGACTCTACTGGTGGTGTCCATGAAGTTGAATCTGATAGTGAAGAACACAGAAGAGGTTATCAACCAAGAGGGAAGACCCTAGGTGGATCAAGTTCTATTAATGCAATGCTTTATGTAAGAGGACATAAATGGGACTATGATCATTGGTCAGAGCTGGGTAATGCGGGGTGGTCATATGATGAGGTGCTGCCATACTTTAAAAAAGCTGAACACAATGAAGTTCATCAAGATAGCTATCACGGAACAAATGGACCATTAAACGTAGCTAATATAAGGCACAAAAATAAACCCGTTGATGATTTTGTTGAAAGTGGGGCATCAATATTTGGGCTCAATGAAGACTTTAATGGTGAAAACCAAGAGGGTATTGGATACTATCAAACCACTCAAAAAGATGGGAAAAGGTGCAGTGCAGCAAAGGCATATTTAGTACCAGCATTAGAAAGAGAAAATTTAACTGTTCTCACAGATACCAATGTAAATAAAATTATTGTTAACAATGGCAGGGCAACAGGGGTATCTTGCATTGGTGAGGATGGGAATGCTTTTGAAGTAAAAGCCTCAAAAGAAGTTTTATTGTCATCGGGCGCGTTTGGATCACCTCAAGTTTTACTTAGATCAGGCATTGGACCAGAACAAGAAATAACAAAGCATGGTATTGATCACAAAGTAGAACTTCCTGGTGTTGGGAAAAACCTTCAAGATCACATAGATTATTT
>CAYXZT010000068.1:0-4443 GCA_964469915.1 uncultured Gammaproteobacteria bacterium | reverse complement strand
ACTTTGGAGTTAGGTAAAGGAAAAATTAGAAATATAGGGTCAAAGATTACTATTGTAACCTATGGACTAGGTGTTCATTGGGCATTAGATTTGTTAAATGAATATCAAAAAAAAGAAATAGAAATAATTGACCTTAACACTTTAGTTCCATGGGATAAAGACTTAGTATTCAATTCAATAAAGAAAACAGGTAAAGTATTACTTTTAGGAGAAGACACTCTTTTTAATAGCTATTTAGGAGAGATTTCAGCTGTAATTAGTGAAGAAATATTTGAACATTTAGATGCTCCTATTGTTAGAGTTGGATCTTTAGATACTCCAGTACCTTTTGCTAAGAATCTGGAAGAAGGATTTCAAGCAAGCTATAAGTTAAAAGACAAGTTAGACTATCTACTTAACTACTAATGATGGACTATTCTAAATTAATTAATTCAATTCATTTGTTAGATAAGGATACTGATCCTAAATGGGGAAGAATGAACTCTTCGATGATGCTTAAACACTGTTCTGCCTTTATCGACGTATATTTAAACAAGACAAAACTTAACCCTTTAATCTTTATTGTAGGATTCGTTTTTGGTATATTTCATAGACTCTATCTTAAGTACATAGTGAGATATAATGTAAAAAATTATATAAAGAATTTACCCACACTTAAGGTTTTTAATACTTACAGGTGTGAAAATCTAGATTTTGAATTTGAAAAAAATAAATTGGTTAGCGACTTAAAAGAAGTTGAATCTATAAATAAGAAATACTTGCTTAATAATTTTCATGGAATAGTTCCTAACCAAGCATTTAAAAAGGTTGTCTACTTTCACACATCATATCATCTATATCAATTTGATGTGTACAATGCCTAATTTTTTTTTGTTTTATATATTTCATAAATTTATATATGAAAGAAATCCTACTATTTTTTTCTTTTCTATTTATACTTAGCTGTACTAAGGGGGATTTACTGGTTCCAGATACTTCTGCTTCACAAAATTTAGATACATATAAGTATAACCCTGGTGGTTTGGTAACAAATCCAATCACATCTGCTTCACGAAATATACAATACAAGTTAACAGTTGGTGCAAACGAAGGTGGGTGGGTAAATTTTGGAGAAACATCTCTTAGACTTAGGGATGGCTACTATATTTATCGCCCAGCTGGAACCGAAGTAACTGTAAGCGCAACACCAGCTGAGGGATATGAATTTTCTGGCTGGTCTAATGGTTGGACAGCAAATCCAATAACTTTTAAGTTAAACTCAAATATTGGCTTTTCAGCAAATTTTACTAATACGAATGATTAAAAGACTCACATACATATCGTTACTGTTTATTCTTGGCTGTACTAAGGGAGAATTACCAGAATCAAATTATTCGTTTAATTTTGAGCCTGAAGTCAGCTATAATTTATTAGTTGATAGAACTCGTTTAAATGCTCCAGTTAATACACCTAGCTTAACAGGTCAAACTTATGCACACGATCCCCAAACAAACAATCATCCTGGATATGGTTTTAATCCAGCAGGATGGGTGAATTTAGAATACCAGGAGAAGAACAAGAATGGAAAGACCTATGTATTGGGGAAAGGAATGATTGAAAGAGAAATATTAGCTGGAACAGAAGTAACTATTAGTGCTTCACCAGCTGAGGGATTTGAATTTCATGAGTGGTCTAGTGGTTGGACATCAAATCCAATAACTTTTAAATTAGATTCAGATATAGAAGTTACAGCAGTCTTTAAAGCTACAGGTGATTAAAAAGCTTCTATACATAATATCATTATTATTATTTTTTAGTTGTACTAAGGTGGACATACAAGCCCCAAATACTTCTGAATCCCTGAAAACTGTTATTGATGTTGCTGAAGAAGAGGGATTACTCCTTATAGATGTTTCTGCGGGAGTAATTATTGGAGGAGGAACAGCAGGTTGGATAAGTTTAAGTTTAACTAAACCATCCAGATTTTTTAAATATCAAAGTGTACAAGACAGACCGCGTCTTGCAACATTACTTCCACCTGGAACCGAAGTAACTATAAGTGCAGCACCAGCTGATGGGTATTACTTTGATAACTGGTCTAATGGTTGGACATCAAACCCAATAACTTTTAAGTTAAATTCAGAAACAATAGTTACAGCAGTATTTAAAACTATAGGTGATTAAAAAGTTTTTATACATAATATCATTATCCTTATTATTTGCAATTAGTTGTGCTAAGGAAACTTCACTGGCGTCAGGTACTTCTGCTTCACAGCCAGATGTTAAAGAATACTTATTAAGTGTTACTGGTTGTCCCAATGGATCTGGTTGTAATGGATGGGTAGGTATAAGTTTTCCTAATCTTAAACAACAAAGTATACAAGGCAGAGAAGCTATTGTAGGGTCTCTTCCAGCTGGAATAGAAGTAACTATTAGTGCTACACCAGCTGAAGGGTATTACTTTGATAAGTGGTCAAATGAGTGGACAGCAAACCCAACAACTTTCACATTAAATTCAGATATAGATGTTACAGCTATCTTTGAAACTACAAATGATTAAAAGGTTTTTATGCATATTATTCATATTTATTTTTAGTTGTGCTAAGGAGGACTCTCAGGCACCAAACACACCTCCTTCGCAAATAGTTAAGCAATACACTTTAACTGCTTCTGTCCGGTGTATAGGTTTCCTTTACTGTGGACAGGGAGAGGGTGGGTCAGTTACAGGTGGAGGAACATTTGCAAGTGGAACCCAGGTAAGTCTTACCGCAACTCCAAGTTCAGGATATAATTTTAGTGGATGGTCTAATGGGTCAACAACAAATCCATTAACCGTTACTTTGACTTCTAATACAAGTATCACAGCAAATTTCCAGGTAATAGTAAATAGTTACTCACTAACAGTAACTGCTGGAGAGGGAGGGAGTGTGTCTAGTGAAGGGGGAGAATATGAAGAAGGAACAGAAGTTACAATTACAGCTATTCCAGATGAAGGATATGGATTTACAGCTTGGTCTGATGGATCTCAAGAAGAGTCAATTACGCTTATATTAAGTGAAGATAAATTAATAGAGGCATATTTTGACAGATTGTCTTTTGTTTCTATATCTGAAAGGTATTCCTCAATTAACGAAACAACCTCATATTTTAAAGGACAAGAATATTTTACAAATTATCTTTCAAAAGAAAACCTTGATTCTTATGATTATTTCATTGATGAAATAAACTATCGAATCTTTGATAGAGATGTTGTTTATACTGACATGAACAATGATGATTTAGTTGATATTCTAGCTTTTAGCACAGCTTTTCCTCCGGGTTCTACATATTCTTATCAAACTGGAAGATACTTTTTTTTATCTGACCACACTGAGTCAAATAATTTCATATCAGATCCATCTACTATTAACTTTTCTGGAGCTAGGATGATTCCAACTGATTTTAATAATGATGGAATAAATGAAGTGTTGTTTTATCATCATAACTCAAAAATGAACGACTATAATCAACAAGAAGATGTTGGTGGAGGAGTTAATTTTGAAATAAAAAAACCAAGAATTATAACTTTTAATGGTGAGTTAAATAGATTAGATATTACTGAGGTTGGTATAGAGATGGACTCACATTACGGAACTTCTGGAGATGTAAACAATGATGGTCTCGCAGATTTTATTCAATTTCCTATTCCTGGCCAATACAATGGTTTAAGTAATAGTTCTTTTGGAGTAACAAATTTAAATCTAGGTAGTTTTATCTTTAACTCAATTGATATGTTTAAAAACTCAAATATTAGACAAAGTTGGGAACGCTGGAATGCAACTTCATATGAACTTTTTGATATTAATAATGACGGATTCTTAGACTTACTTGTAGGTTGGTGGATAGGGGATTTTAAAGGACAAAGCTGGGATGGTGATTTTACAACTAATCTTTATGATCCTTTGATACTTTTAGGTGATGGTAGTGGATATTTTAATATTGAAAATTCAATAATTCTGGATGAAACCTCTTTAACTAACAATTCAATAAGCGCTTCAATATTAGGGTATGGATTTACAGACTTTGACTTAGATGGTGATATAGACATAATAATCAGTACAACTCGAGATGAGCCAGATGGTACGTTTGAAGATGGAACCTACTATGATAATTATTATTTATTGTTTTTTGAGAATATCAATAATACAAGTTTCATTGAAAGAACAAATGAAGTAATAGAAGGATCTTATGATCAAACTAGGTCGCATTTTTCAAACTTTTATTCATTAAGGACAGTCGATGTTGACGGTGATGGAGATTTTGATATAGTTCCAGATCATTATGCTAACTGGGGGTCTATACCATATGTTAATAATTTATTTTGGGAAAAAGTTGGTAATAAATTCATCAGAAGAATTAACTGAATTTAAAGATGAAAAAACTTTCTTACATATTACTAATATTTATTCTTAGTTGTGCTAAAGA
>CAYXZT010000067.1:0-4965 GCA_964469915.1 uncultured Gammaproteobacteria bacterium | reverse complement strand
ATGGAATACTTTTTAAGATTGATTCATCAAATATCCCTAAAGGTATGCATATCAAGGCAAATAATATTGAAACGCCAGATAGCGTAAATGCTACAGGGTACCCAAGCAGCAATGCAGAGCAAATGAGCACTAATAATAATAAAGGTACTATTTCCATTTAAGTTTTATTAGTTGATTAATAAGCGCAGCTATAAGCGTTAAGGGAAACAAAAGAATAAATGTTTTTTGGACATAGACGTAATCAAGCCCACCAGATTCTGTTGAGACTTCCTTCATACCCCATGATGCATAAATGACTTCTAAAGAATAAATAAATATTACAGCCACAACAGGGAGCAAAAATATGAAACCAAAAATGCTGTTTATTAGATTCTTATATTTAGTAGATGATTCTCGATAAAAAATATCAACCCTTACATGTTCATCTTTATTAAAAACATATCCGGCGCATCCAAGAAAAACCAGTGCATGGAAATACATAACTAGCTCTTGTAAATCTGTTCTTCCAATCCCAAAGAAATACCTGCTTACTATAACTACCACCATTAACAAAACCATAACCGGAATCAAGTAAGAAATTTTCTTGCCTATAAAATTTATATACTTTTCCATAATATTAATTAGAAGTATTTGCCATATTTCGTTAGAATTATATTCATGTTAATAGTTTTATCTCCAGCAAAAACACTTGATTACAGTATTGATCCTAAAAGCAATCATACTGCACCGCAGTTTTTAAGCCAATCATCTAAACTTATTAAGACTCTTAAGGAAAAAGAACCCAAAGATATAGCAAGCTTAATGGGGTTGAGTGATAAATTAGCAACTTTAAATTTTGATAGATACCAGTCATGGAAAGCATCCAAAGTTGTGTCTAATGATACAAAACCATCTATGCTGGTTTTTAAGGGCGATGTATATCAAGGATTAGATGCTAAAAATTTTAATAGCAACCAATTAAAATTTGCCCAAAAGCATCTTAGAATTCTCTCCGGTTTATATGGGATTCTCCGACCAATGGATGTGATTAAGCCCTACAGACTAGAGATGGGAACTAAACTGCAAACCCCAAAAGGAAAAAATTTATATGAATTCTGGGGGAGCGCAATTCAAGAAAATGTTCTCGATGACCTCGGCTCTCAAAAATCAGATTTATTGATCAATCTTGCCTCAAAGGAATACTTTAGTGTTTTAGGAAAGATGCCCGATTATGTAAACGTAATCTCACCAGTTTTTAAAGATTATAAAAATGGTAAGCATAAAATAATTAGCTTCTATGCAAAAAGGGCTCGAGGCTTAATGGCCAAATGGATTATTCAGCAAAAGATTAAGGATTTTGAGAAACTATCTGATTTTAATTTAGATGGTTATTACTATTCAGAAAAAGAATCCACGTTGACAGAGCCAGTCTTTTTAAGAGACTAACGATCTAAATAAGGCCTTCCTTTTCCCAAAAAGATTTTTTAGGCTCCAAATCATCAAAATCGCCTTCAGTCTTATTCATGTATGATGTCATTGCTTCTTGCATATCCTTTCCACTTATAAGACTTGCATTCCAAGTGGCATGAAACTCTAATGAGTCTCTTACAGAATGGTCTCTTGCATAATTGATCTGCTTTTTAATTACCCTTGTTACTAGTGGAGATTTTTTAGCAATATTTAGAGCTATTTTTTGAACCTCATCTGCAAGTGTCTCTTGAGATTCAAATACTTCATTTACTAAGCCAAGTGATTTTGCTTCAGAAGAGTCGAACTTTCTTCCTGTAAATGCTAGTTCTCTCAAACTGGCTAGTGGAATAAGGGATGGAAGTCGTTGAAGGGTTCCAACATCAGCAGCTATGCCAATATCCACCTCTGCAATTTTAAAAAAAGCATCTTCAGAGCAATATCTCATATCGCAAGCAGCAACCATGTCTATAGCTCCACCAACACAGGCGCCATGTATTGATGCAATGGTAGGCATTCTGCATTCTTCAAGTGCAGTAAATGCATCTTGAAGCTCAAGAACTTCGTGATAAAAAACCTCTCTTTGTCTTGCAGGATCTACCTCGACTTCAGATTTTTTTGGTGGCACAAATGTAGCAAGATCCATTCCAGCACTAAAGTGCTTGCCTTGACCAGACAATACAATAACCCTTGCATCTGAATTTTTATCTATTTCTTTTATTAGGTCGGGCAACTCTTTCCAGAAAACTCTGATCATAGAGTTAAGCTGGTCCGGTCTATTCATTGAAATATGGGCGATACCATTTTCTATAGACACATCAAAACAAGTTAACTTATTCATTTTCAACCAACTTTATCGAGTCATCTACAATAGCTCGCATTTTTTCTACATGTTCAAATGTTTTGTGATGAGACATAACCACTTTTCTTTCTTCACTTAAAAGAACAAACATTTTTTTTAGTTGATTTAAATTTTCTAATAGTTCATTACTCATATTCTTATACTCTAAATTATTTAATAGCATTATAATGCTCTTAATCTATGAAATCATTAAATCAATTATATTTATGTGCAGTCCTAAGTATTTTTTCTGCACACCAAGCTAATTCCTCAGAGACCTCTATTGATAGGTCTTTACAGGAACAAACCATGCTGTCTGTCTTGTATGCTCAATCCTCAACAGAATATGCTGCCAATTGTATTCAGACTTACGCAAATGCATCTCAAATTCTTGATACTGCCATTGCAGATAAAGAGTGGACCGCGGCATTAGAGCAAACAGGTGAATATTCAGAAAAACCAATGGCAATAATATTGGACGTCGATGAGACCGTCCTGGACAATGTTGCGTTCCAAGCAAGATCAATATTATCTGGACTCTCATACCCAAATGGCTGGATAGAGTGGGGTCTTGAAGGCTCTGCTAAACCAGTTCCAGGTGTATCAAATTTTCTTAAAAATACATCCAAGAAAGGAATAAAGATTTTTTATGTAACCAATAGAGTGGCTGAGCTTGAAGAAGCGACAAGAAAAAATATTAAAAATTTAGGTCTTCCTTTCGATGAGGATAGAGATGTTTTATTAATGAGAGACGAGAATGGCTGGGGTTCAGATAAAGTTTCAAGAAGAGCACTTGTTGCTAAAGATTATAGAATTTTAATGCTAGTTGGCGATCAATTAACAGACTTTATATCTTTAGAAGAGGCAACGACAGATATAGATTCTCGAAAAGAATTGGCAGAAAAGTACTCTGACATGTGGGGACAGAAGTGGTTTATGCTGACCAATCCAATGTATGGAAAATGGGAGGGTGCGATATACGGTAACAAGTATCCTGATACCAAAGAAGAGATCATGCAAATGAGACTGGATGCTCTTAAACCATAGCAAAAGGAATGAAAAAATTATTATTAATTACTGTTCTACTTTTACTTATAGGCTATTTAATTTCTTTAAATCAAAATCAACTAAAAGTTGAATATATTGCTATTGGTTCAGAGGAAACAAAGAGCCTTGAAATAGCATCTTTTGGTTCTGCCACCAAGCCAAAAAATATAATTCTAATCATTGGAGACGGGACAGGTCTTAACCAAATTACTTTATCGAGAATTGCAGCCGGTGGGGCAGACCATAGATTAGCAATAGACCAAATGCCTTTCTTTGGTAACTCGCTCACTCATTCGTATGGAAATATTTATACCGATTCAGCCGCATCAGCAACCACTTGGGCTGCTGGAATCAAAACAAACAATAAATTTCTTTCAATAACGCCTCAGGGAAAGCCTGTACCTACCATTCCTGAGATATTATCAAATAAAGGATACATATCTGGTTTAGTTGCAACCTCTTCTATAACCCACGCCACACCTGCAGCTTTTTATGCTCACATAGATTCAAGATATAAGGAAAAAGAGATAGCAAGCCAACTTCTAGGATCTCCAATACAACTATCTCTTGGGGGAGGTTTAAAATTTTTTAATACTGCACAAGCTCAAGAATCCAATTTGCTAATAACAGATATGAAAGATCTTGGTAGTGATGAATTCTTTAAAGCAAAAAAAGTACTGGGGTTGTTTGATGAAGATGGAATCAATAGATCTTCTGATAAGCCAACACAACTTCATATGACAAAAGCGGCTCTTGATTTCCTAACCCTTAAGGCTAATTTAAATTCATGTAATGGATTTTTTCTATTAAGTGAAGGCAGTCAAATTGATTGGGCATCTCATGATAACGATGCCGAAACAATGGTTAAAGAATTTAAAGATTTTGATGAAACCATCGCCATGGCAATGGACTTTGTTACTTCTAATAAAGAGACATTATTGCTTGTGACTGCTGATCATGAGACTGGCGGTTTGCAAATCCTAAGTCAGAAAGACGGTATGGTTAAAGTTCAATGGGGAACTGGCAGTCATACCTCCATTCCTGTTGGGGTGTATGCTTATGGTCCTGGCGCCCATGCATTTACAGGATTAATGGATAATACAGATATTCATTTCATGATTTTAGATGCTATTGGCTTATCAGAGTTAGATCAATTCGTCTGCTCTGACTAAGTCATTTAATTTCCTTATTTGAATCTTTGCATCTGATTTATTAATTACAGAGTTATTATTGGTTGGTTCTGTTACATGAACAGATTTCTTTATTCCGTATTTTAATGCTGAATTAATAATACTTATGTTGTCATCGAAAAAAATAGATTTAGATGGATCTATACTAAGCTTTTCTGCAGCTATTTCCCAAAACTTTTGATCTTCTTTAGCCACACCAATATCTACACTAGAAATCCAACCATCTACATAATCAAGAATAGGTACCTGAGAAGACTTAACTTTTAATAACCTAGAATCACAATTAGTGAGAAAGTAAATCTTTTTATTTAAAGACGCCATGAGCTCAAGAGCTTGTTGGGCACCATTAATAAACATTACGTAAGACTTATTGTTTTCTGCAACAGCAAGAAGATTGGTTTCATATTTATCCTCCCAAAATTTAAGCTCATACCAAGGAAG
>CAYXZT010000066.1:0-5012 GCA_964469915.1 uncultured Gammaproteobacteria bacterium | reverse complement strand
TTTCAATTCCGCATTTAGCATGAACTGAAAGCCTGCTCTCATCTTCATTTATAACTCGAGGCATCATCCTTGATGTATCTAAAATACCTTCTTTATCTATCACGTACCTAGTTTCAATACCAGATGCTTTCTCTATAAATTCTGATGAAGAGTGAAGCATTGCTTCAACTTTTCCGTCTTTAATATCTTTTTCATTCGCTTGGTTGAAATGATCTACGTATGTATTAAATGAGTTTACTAATTCGTCATTAGTAATTAAGTTATCTGGGTACCAGATTCCTGTTCCTGCTATATGAATATTTTGCATAGGTGTTTAATAAAATTTTATGTATTATAAATTATGTTCAATGAATTCTCTAATAATGAATCAGTTAAAACTATTAGCTTAACTAATCAAGATATTGTTAATGGTGTTGTTATTATTAGCCATGGAATGTCAGAGCATATGGGAAGATACAAATGGCTCATTACACAGCTTAATAATGATGGTTATCATGTTGTAGCTAATGATCATAGAGGTCATGGAAAATGGATTATAAATGGTTATAAAGAGGGTGTCTTTAGTAACAAGGATGGCTGGGATCATGTTACTAATGATTTAATTGAATTAATTAACTCCTCCCATATAGAATTTCCAAATCATAAACATTATCTATTTGCTCATAGCATGGGTTCTTATGTTGCTCTATCTGCAATAAGTAAAAACCTTAAACTATCTGGTTTAATACTAAGCGGTTCGTCACATATCTCTCCTTTTACTCTATTTATTCAAAAAATACTTATTAGAATTGTTGTATTTTTTAAAGGTAGAGATGCAAAAAGTAAATTTATCGACTTAATAACATTTAGAGCTTTTAATAATAAATTTAAACCAACTCAAACACCAAATGACTGGATATCAACTGACATGAAGAATGTAATGGAATATACCAATGATCCATTGTGTGGATTTATAGCTTCTAATGGACTTTGGTATGATATGGCAAAGTCATTTTCATCAATATACAAAAAAAAATATTATTCTTCTTCTGATACTAATTTACCGATTTTAATAATATCAGGTGATAAGGATCCTGTAGGCGAGATGGGAATAGGTGTTTCTAGGTTATATAAATTTTTGAAATCTGTATTTATAAATACTTCATTTATTTTATTAAAAAATGAAAGACATGAAGTTTTTAGTGGTTTAGAAAAAAATAATACTTACTTGAAATTAAAATCCTTTTTAGAAATAAACTAGTATTTAAAGATTTATAACTTTTCCAATTAGTGAGTTAAATTCCACCGGTCTTTCGAAGAAAGGAAAATGGCCTGTTTCTGGCATGATATAAACTTTTCTATCTATATCTATATTTTTTAATAAATCGCACTCGGGATTAAATCGGGCAAGTTTATCTTTGCCGCCATATATAAAATGTATTTTTGATAAATTATTAATTTCATCCTCAGTGATTCTAAAAGGGGAACAAGCCTTTAAATCAATTGATAAAATTTCTTTATAAGTTTGATTGAATATCTTTTTTAAGGGATAGAGTCTAATTTCTTTCTCGGGATCTGATTCTATATTCTTTGTTCCATAAGGTGACTTGATAGTTCCTTTTGATCTGCCGTAAAAGCCTGAACCCATAACACCAAAGCCTTTAGATTTTATTTCAGCTTCTGGGATATTAAAGACACCATATTTAGTAAAAAATTCACTAGCTTGATCTAGGTTTCCTTTTGCATGGTCAAGAAGCAATTCCCCTACAGCTAATGGATAACTTGTATTAATTAAAATTGTTTGTTTAACCGCAATCAATAATGAAAGCTTAAGTGCAACAAGACCTCCCATGCTGTGCCCGGCTACTATTGGATGGCCTATATTTAACTTTTTTAAAAGTTTAATACAAAAATCTGTTTGAGCTTCAATTGAAGTCAATGCTGGTCCAGGTGTAAAGCCATGGCCTGGAAAGTCAATGCTAAGAAGGTTATGCTTTTTAGATATAGAATTATAATCAAACATTTTAGCTATCCTATGATCCATACCAGCACCAGGTATAAGAATGATCGATTCAAGGTTAGGGTCTATATCCTTTTCAGTATGAACATAAGCTTTATGTCCTTCTATTTCTACTTGCATTAAATAAGTCTCGATTTATCTCAATATTGTAAATGATATTCTACGATTTAAGACATACAATATAGCAGTACTTTTTCAAATATTTTTTATGCATATCAATAAATATAATTATCCTATCTTAGAGAGAGTTGATACAGAAATAGGCAGGCATTATTTGGATTCAAATAACAAGGCAGTTCCAAGTGTTACAACTGTTTTATCAGGAACTTCAAATAGTAAAGCAGGAATCGATCAATGGAGAAGACGCGTTGGTAATGAAGAGGCAGATAGAATTATTAAACAAAGCACAGATATAGGTACTGCTGTTCATGAGGCAATTGAGAAATATCTTAATAAAGAAGATTGGGATAATTTTACTGATCATGGTGACCAGCTAATGGCAAAAAGAATGACTGGAAAATTTATCACAGATGGATTGAATGGAATAACTGAAGTTTGGGGTTTGGAAGTCGGACTTATTTTAGATAATTTATATGCTGGCACAGCAGATTGCGTAGGCACTTATAATGGAATCCCATCTCTAATAGACTTTAAAACTGCTAAAAAAATTAAAAGACGTGACTGGATTGAAGATTACTTTCTTCAGGGAAGTGCATATGCTAATGCACATAATGTTATGTTTGGAACAAATATTGAACAGATAGTTATATTGATGGTTGATAGAGATTTAATTTTTCAAGAGTTCCTTGTTAAGCCAGCAGAGTTTAATGTTCTAACTGGTAAATGGAAAAGAAGACTTATAGACTTTGATAAGAAGTATAATAAATAATTTATCTAAACCATTATATGAAACCTTATATACTTGACTCCGCACTTGGTACAGAATTAGAAAATAGGGGAGAGTACCTTCCAAGTTTTAAAACTTCAATTTGGTCAGCATACTCACTTATACATAATCCTGAAATTATTAAACAAATTCATATTGAAAATATTGAAGCTGGAGCAGATGTTATAACAACATCTAACTATCAAGCAACGCCAGAGCTGTTAAAACGAGAACCCTCAGCGCCATCATATAAGGATCTAGCAAAGTTAGCTCTAGAATTATGCCAAGAGGCGGTAAGTCAGACCAATACTAATACTAAAATAGCTGGATGCTTTCCTCCAATTCATGTTACTTTCAGACCTGACTTAAGTTCAAAAGAAAAAACTCTCAGAAATTTTTATTCTACACTTGGAAATATCTATAAAGATAATGTAGATATTATAATTTGCGAAACAATGGCATCCATTTACGAGGGTATTGTTGCTGGTTCAGTTGCTAAAGAATTTACTGACAGGGTGTGGTTGAGTTGGACAACAAGAGGCAATAAACTTAATAGACTTCCAAGTACAGAGCTCTTAGAAGATGCGCTAACAAAAGGCAATAATCTTGATATTGAATGTCAGCTTGTAAACTGTGTTCATGCAGATACAGCGTCATTAGCAATCAAAAAATTTAAAGACGTTAATAATTTTGGGATCTATGCCAATTCTTCTATCTATAAAAAAAATAAGCTTGAAGGTTTTGTCAGTGATGCAGATGAATGGCATTATCATAATCACAAGCCCATTGACCATATTGAATATAAAAATTTTGTACAAGAATGGATAAATAATGGCGCATATGTAATTGGTGGCTGTTGCAGAACTACTACCAAACATATAAAAGAGATTAAGAAACTAGTAGATAAGATATGAAACAAATAATAGCAATTGGTGGCGGTGGTTTTGGTAGAACCATTAAAGATTTAAAGATTGAAAAATATATCAAATCTCACTGTACAAAACCTAACCCTAAAATATGCTTCATTCCAACTGCAACCGGAGATGATCAAAACTATATTGATAATTTTTATAAAGCTTTTGATGAGCTTGGTTGTAAAACATCTCACATCAATTTTTTTAAAAGAACTATTGATTTAAGATCTCATATTCTAGATCAAGATATTATTTATGTTGGTGGGGGAAATACTAAAAGCATGCTTGCAGTTTGGAAAGAATGGGGTTTAGATCTACTTCTTAAAGAAGCATATGAAAGTGGAATTATGATGAGTGGGGTTAGCGCAGGAGCTATTTGTTGGTTTGAAAAAGGTATTACTGATTCATGGGCTAACAATCAGGCAACTATTGACTGTCTAGGTTTTGTGCAAGGTATTTGCTGCCCTCATTATGATGAAGAGCCAGAAAGAATACCCTATGTAAGAGATATCTTATCTAATAACAAAATTGATTCCTGTCTTGCCATTGAAGGTTACACAGCCTTACATTTAATAAATAATGAACCTGCTTTTAGTGTAAGTTTTGGAGATGATAAGACTAATTGTTATGAAGTTACATTTAAAAATCATGAAGTCATGCACAATAATATAGCTAAAACTGTTAAGGTAAATTTATGAAGATTGAAAATATTCTATTAAGCATACTAACCTTAGTGCTATCTCTTATTGCATTAGGCTGGATAGTTTCTCCTGAGAGTTCTGCAAATTCAATCGATATGATTTTGCTTGATGGTAAGGGTCGTAATACTCAGGTAAGAGACTTCACTGCTTTATTTTTAGGAACCTCTATAATGAGCCTACTATCATTTATTACTCGTCAATATCAGTGGGTATTATCTGCAGGAATCATATTTTCTATAATGATTGTTATGTCATTTATCTCTAGTTTTTACCATAATTCATTGATTTCTTACCAGTCTTTAGTAGCAGAAATTATATTTGCCACTATGGCAATTTCTTCAGCGTTGTTATTAAAATTTAAAAATTAAAGAATACTTACAAACTTATCGACATCTAAGTCTGGTACTTTTTTATTTTTACCAGTATCAGTCCCGATATATAAAAAGCCTAAAATTTCCTGATTCTGACTAAGCCCAAGATCTTTTGATATAGTTTTATTGAAAGCTAGTTTA
>CAYXZT010000065.1:0-5041 GCA_964469915.1 uncultured Gammaproteobacteria bacterium | reverse complement strand
TAATATAGTGATCGCCGTCACGAACAGCCTTAGTTTTAAGCGAAGCTAAATCAGACCCAGAACCAGGTTCGGAGTAACCCTGGCACCACCAAGTATTAAATTCAAGAATATCTGGTAAAAATCTTTTCTTTTGCTCTTCGTTACCAAAAGTATAAATAACAGGACCTACCATACTTACACCAAAAGCTAATAAAGGAGGACATCCAGCTTTACCAAATTCTTGGTTATAAATATATAGTTGTGTTGGAGACCAACCAGTTCCGCCATATTCAACAGGCCAGTTATAGCCCATCCAGCCTTTTGCTGAAACAGCTTTATGAAAATCAACCATGTCCTCACGTGTAAGTGGCTCATCGTTATCTTGTTTATATTTTACGTGCTCAGGATAGCCGCCGTTATATAGCCAATCCCTAATTTCATCTCTAAATTGAATATCTTCTTTTGAAAAATTTAAATCCATAATTACCTTTATTTATAATTGATTGATAGAATACGCCGCATATTATACAAACAACGCTTCAAAATTGTAACTAATTTACATATTCTATGGTTCAAAAATTTTATCAGTCAAATGCATATGAATTATGCAAATATTATCAAACAAAAAATGAATCAATTTGTTTAATAGTCAAGGATAACAAGGAAGCTAAGTATTTATCTAAAGAACTTTCTTTATTTTTAAATAAAGATGAAATAAATTACTTTTCAGAAAATGAGATATTGCCCTACGATCACTTCTCAGTTCCAGAAAATATATTAATAGAAAGATTCAAAATCTTAAATTCTATTTCATCAAAAAAAAATATATTAATAACTACTGTAAAGAACCTATTTGAAATATATCCAACACTAGGATTTTTTAGCTCAATCAAGAAATTTTCTATTGGTGATACATTAACTATCAAAGAATTAGAAGAAATTTTAAATTCACTTAATTACACAAAGACAAATAGAATTGATTCAATAAATCAGTATTCACTAAGAGGCGGCATAGCTGATATTTACACACCCATATATAAACAGCCTCTTAGGATAGAAATTTTTGATGATCGTATTGAATCAATACGTTACTTTGATCCAGATTCTCAACTTTCAATAGAAAGATTAAGTAGTTTTAATATATCAAAAGGATCCTTGCCTTCGCTTGATGACGTGTCTATAAAATTATTTAAAGATAATTGGAGGGAGTATTTTCAAGATAATGATGAAAGGTATTGTGAAATATTTCAGAAACTAAATTCTGGTATTAGCGCGGAAGGGTCAGAAATATATCTTCCACTATTTTTAAAGTCTAAATCGGATTTCTTTGATCTTTTTAATCATTATTCTTTTTTACAGATAGGAGATGAATTATTAGATACAGTCAATGATTATCAATCTGTTATTGACCAAAGGTATGAAGATGAAAATATTGATAGTCAAAGGCCAATTTTAAAACCAATTGATATGTTTATACCAAAGGATGAGATTGTTAATAAACTCAATGCCATAAAAATATTTACAGAGAATGAAAGTAATCCATTGCCATTCAAAGACTTTAATACCTTAATTGAATCTACTAACTCATATACAAAATTAAAAATAGTTTTAGCTACTTCTGTAAGTAGTGAATACGAATTACTTATCAAAAAATTCTTACCAAATTTAAATGAAATTAAAAATATCAATGATGCTAAGTTTGGTATAAATATAATTAACTGTTCTGTTATAAGGCCATATTTTTCTAAAAAAAATAATCTTTTGATAGCTCATCGAGAATTTTATATTGATACATTCGTTGAGAATATTCAAAAAAGCTCAACATTTAGAACCAAACAAGATAAAAGTTTAATGTTTGAAAAGAATGATCTTGTGATTCATGAAAACTATGGACTTGGCAGATATGATGGACTCGAAGTCGTTAGTGCAAATGACGTCTCAAATGAATATATAAAAATAATATATTCATCAAATGAATCATTATATGTTCCGCTTAGAAGCATAGACCTTATCTCTAAATATCATAAAAACATTGAAATGGATAATGTGCTCTTAGACTCCTTGTCATCAACAAAATGGTTAAAAAATAAGGAGAAAGCTACAAAACGAGCCTATGATCATGCGGCAGAAATACTAGATGTTGAATCTAGGCGGCAAGTCGCACAATCCTCTGTATTGAGAATAGAAAATAATGAATTTGATAAATTTAATTCAGAATTTCCATATACTGAAACCGAAGATCAAATTGAAGCAATCAGTTCTATTAGGAAAGATATTGGATTAATTAAACCAATGAATAGAGTTTTATGTGGAGATGTCGGGTTTGGTAAAACTGAAGTTGCAATGCGAGCAGCATATATTACCGTTCATTCTGAAAAACAAGTTGTAGTTTTATGTCCTAGTACAGTTTTAGCAGATCAGCACTTCGAATCATTTATTGATAGGTTTAAATCATTTCCAGTTAATATAAAGCTCTTAACACGTCATACAAAATCCATAAACAAAAAAGAATGCATTAATGAATTCAATAATAAAAATGTTGATATTATTATTGGAACTCATGCTTTGTTTTCATCAGGTATAGATTTCAAAAATACAGGATTACTTGTCGTTGATGAGGAGCATAAATTTGGTATTAAACAAAAAGATGTAATAAAAAATAAACAAGAAAATATACATATTTTATATTTGTCCGCCACACCTATCCCAAGAACAATGAATTTCATATTTTCTGGCTTAAAAGAATTTTCATTTTTACATACCGCTCCCAAAAATAGGGTCAGTATTAAATCATTTCTAAAAGTTCAAAGTCATCAATTAATAAAAGAGGCTATTTCTCGTGAAAAATCACGAGGTGGTCAATGCTTTGTTGTTCAAAACGATATTTCAAAAATGAAAATATTGAAAGATGAGATTAATAAATTATTACCTAACCTTAATATAGGTATAGCTCATGGCAAGCTAAATAAAAATGAAATCAGCGATGTTATGACCGGTTTTGATGTTGGAGAATTAGATGTACTAATATGTACCACAATTGTTGAAATGGGCTTAGATATTCCAAATGCAAATACAATCTTGATTATTGACTCACAAAACTTTGGACTATCACAATTACATCAACTAAGAGGAAGAGTTGGAAGGTCGTCTAAGCAAGGATATTGTTATTTTTTAATACCAGTACCTGACCTTTCTAAGATAGCTAGAGAACGATTAGATTCAATAATAAGGTTATCAACCCTTGGTTCTGGTTTTTTTATAGCACAGGAGGATTTAGAGATACGTGGCGGTGGAGAAATGCTTGGAGATAAACAAAGTGGCCATATTAATTCGGTAGGTATAAATTTGTACTTATCTATGCTTAAAAATGCACTTGATAAATTTAAAAACAATGATGAGAAAGAGTTAATACAAACCGAGATTAATTTTTATGATTCTTCATATATTAGTGACAGTTACCTTCCATCAGCACTAGAAAGATTAAAAATATATAAATTAATAAATAATGTTAAGGATACAGATGAGCTTAATATAATTAGTGCAAACCTTGCAGATAGATGTGGAGCATTACCAGAAGAAGTTGCAAATCTAATTAGTAATGCAAGGATGGCATTGTTAATAAAAGAAAGTGGGATTTTAAAAATAAACTCAACTTCAACAAAGACATCGCTTTTGTTATCTACAAAAATAAAAAAAGAGATATTTGAAAAAATATTAACACTTGTAACAAACGAACCAAATAATTACTCTATTAGTAAAGATAATAAATTTATTTCAAATATTAATGAATCTAGTAATACAAAAAGAAGGGAGATGGTATTTAACCTTTTAAATGAAATTATTTAATAACGCATTCCTTTTAATTGGACCTCTTTTTATATGCTTTTCTATTCATTCTACAGAACTTAACCAATATGAAATTGAGTTCATAATATTTAAACATTTAAACCAAAATCCAAAAGAAGAATTTAACAACAAATTAGACCTTCCAAACGAAAAAGTAATTAACTTTGCAAGTAATGAGATATTAATTAATAAAAATATTATTAATCAAGCTCCTAGAAAATTTTGGTATTCTAAATTGCTTGAAAGTATTTCTATTAAGAGCAATAAAAATAATAAACAACTCGAAGAGTCACCAAATATCGCAACAAATCCGGGGCTGTGGTTTAAAAAAAATAAAAATTTAGAAATATTAAATAAACTTAAAAAAAAGATGCTCGCATCTAATAATTATGAAATTTTAAATAGTTATAGCTGGATCCAAAATATACCAAATTTAGAAAATTCGATTTATCTTTATGAAGAAGATCTAAATAAGAATTATGGCTATTTTATAAAATTTTATAGAAATAGATTTATGCATATTGAATTAAATGCTTATCTAGGAAGAAAAAAATCAAAGCCAACAATTTTAGAATCAACATCATATATATCTAACTATAAAAATAAGCTTATTAAGCAAAATATATTAAATAAAAAATTAGATGATGAACTTGATATTAATATTAGTCTGAATGATAAGAATGAGTACGTTAAATATGAAGATATCAAAATAAATATTGATTCAACAGAATTTTTTGATGAAGAATTAAATATATTTATAAACGAAAAAAAGAGAATTTTTAACAACGAAATCCATTATTTTGATCACCCTCTTTTTGGAGTGATTGTCTCTGTTAAGCAAATTTAATTTTTATAAAAGGCGTTATCGTCAATTGAATGATCGGTTGAGTCTTTTACAGATTTTAGCTCTGGAATTTGTTCGATTAAAGTTTTTTCGATACCATCTTTAAGAGTAACGTCAACCATGCCACATCCCTGACAACCTCCGCCAAACTGCAACACCGCGACACCTGTATTAGTAAATTCAACCAAACTAACTTCACCGCCATGAGATTCAAGCATTGGATTTATTTCATTATAAATTACGTAATTAATTCTATCTTCTGGAGGGCTATCTGGTGAAATATTGGGCAATCGTGCATTAGGAGCTTTTATGGTTAGTTGTCCTCCAAATGTATCATTGTCAAAGTTAACTTCTGCATCAACAAGAAAAGGA
>CAYXZT010000064.1:0-5166 GCA_964469915.1 uncultured Gammaproteobacteria bacterium | reverse complement strand
CTATTTGAACCTCTGGGGATCCAGTGTCGTTATCAGCTCTTTGAAATTTTCCAACGATTTTTTCTTTTTCTTGTGATAGAAGTGCCATATTTATAGTCCTCGTTATACATATATTAATTGATGCTAACCTCGTATAACTAAAGTAAGCGTGCGAATCTTATAACTTATTAGTCTTTTAAACAAGTCGTTTGAGTGCTAACTGGCTATTCACAATAGACCCTAGCCCAAGAAATTTATTACCAAAATCATAGATTCTATAAAAATTATTTTCCTGATTCTCTGTTTGGAGTTTGCCACCATTAGAAAATATCTTAGTATCTTTTTCATTTAATTTAATTTCTTGAAAAAACTGAAATGCGCTTTCAATTGAAATCATATTTTTTAAATCTATTTCGTTTGGTATATTTGATTTAGCAATATTAAATTCTCCTTGATCAACTCGTTTAAGAGCAGACAAATGCCCTCCACACCCCAAAACATCTCCTAAATCTCTAGCTATAGATCTTATATAAGTACCTTTTGAGCAATGAACTAAAAATGAACATTTGTTATGTAAATAATTAAAATTTTCAATAGAGTATATATTTATCTTTCTTGGAGGTTTGGATATAAATTCTCCATCTCTGGCATATTTATATAAAGGCTTTCCTTGATGTTTTAGAGCAGAAAAAAAAGGAGGGTTCTGAAGTGACTCGCCAAGAAATTTTTTTAATTCTTTCTTAATATCAGACTCTTTTGGTATTAAATCAGACTCACTTATTACCTCTCCCATAGCATCATCAGTATTTGTCTTTATTCCAAAAGAAATTTCAGCTTCATATCTTTTATCAGATTCTAAGAAAAAAGATGAAAATCTTGTTGCTCTATTCACAGCTAGCACTAACAGACCTTCTGCCATAGGATCAAGAGTTCCAAGATGGCCAACTTTTTTTAATGACAATAGCCTTTTAGTTTTTTGAACAACTTGATTTGAACTTACACCTTTTTCTTTATAGGCGAGAAGAAAGCCATCCATTATTAGAGATTTTTTAGCAAATTCTCAATATTATCCGAATACTCAATACTCTCATCGAACCTAAATTGAATAATAGGCACCCTTCTTATTTGCATTGTTTTGGATAATTTGGAGCGGACCATACCAGAGAATTTTTTAAGAACTTTGTTATCGATGCTACTTTTTTCTTTTTCAATAGATTCGCCAATCAAGGTATAGAAAACTGTTGCTATACCAATATCATCTGAAACCTTGACTGCAGTAATATTTAGTTTTTGAAGCCTAGGATCCTTTGTTTCTTTATTGATGATTAATGATATTTCTTTTCTTAAGAGGTCTGAAATTTTATCTGATCGGAGTGATGGCATTAATGTTTATTACATTGATTGTAATTCTTCTTTTCTTTCATAAACTTCTATCTTGTCACCAGCCTTAATATCTTTATAGTTTTTGATGCCCATTCCACACTCATTACCATTTTTAACTTCATTTACATCTTCTTTGAAACGTCTTAATGAGTCTAACTCTCCTTCAAAAATAACAATCTCATCTCTTAAAACTCTGACCGGTCTATTCCTAAGCACTGATCCTTCAATAACATTACAACCAGCTATTTGTCCAAATTTTGGTGAATTAAACACATCAAGAACTTCAGCAGTGCCAATTATTTCTTCTTTTATAATTGGATCTAACAAGCCTGTCATTCTTGCTTTAACATCATCTAACAATTCATAAATAATGCTGTGGTAACTTAAAGGTATAGATTCATCTTCAATAATTTTCTTTGCTGAATTATCTGCACGAACATTAAAGCCTAAAATAATTGAATCAACAGCAAGTGCTAAATTGGCATCTGATTCAGAAATACCTCCAACTCCACTTGAGACTATTTTTACTTTAGCTAGATCATTACTGAGATCATTGAGTGATGCCATTATAGCTTCACATGTACCACCAACATCTGTTTTTATAATTACATTTAAGACTTTTTTAGAGGTTTCTTGACCTAAGTTTTCAAATAGATCTCCTGCACTATCATCTTTTTGTTTTAGCAGTTTTCTTTCTTTTTCTTTATTAATTCTATATTCTGCGATTTCTCTAGCCTGTTTTTCATTATCTACTACCTGAAACTGATCTCCAGCATTTGGGACATTATTTAAACCAAGCACCTCTATTGCAGAGGAAGGACCGGCTGATTTTATTTTTGAACCGTCACTATTGATAATACTTTTTATTTTTCCAATTGAATTTCCTGATGCTACTAGATCACCAACTTTAAGAGTTCCATTTTGAATCAAAAAAGTTGCAACAGATCCCCTGAATTTATCTAATTCTGATTCAATTACAACCCCTTGAGCTGGTCCGTCATGGTGCGCCTTTAATTCAAGCAATTCAGCTTCTAATGAAACGCTTTCTAAAAGCTTATCAACGCCTGTGCCTTTTAGAGCAGAAACAGGAATCATTTGCGTAGTTCCACCCCAATCCTCAGGAGCTAGGTCTTTTGCAGCAAGGTCGCCTTTAACTTTATCAACATCAGCACCATCAAGATCTATTTTATTAATAGCGACGACTATTGAAACCCCGGCGGCCTTTGCATGATTAATGGCTTCTTCTGTCTGAGGTTTTATTCCATCATTAGCGGCAACGACAAGAATTACTATGTCTGTAGTATTTGCACCTCTTGCCCTCATAGATGAAAAAGCAGCATGTCCAGGAGTATCTATGAAAGTTATTTTACCCTTAGATGTTTCAACTTCATACGCACCAATATGCTGTGTTATGCCTCCTGCTTCACCATCGACAACTTTAGTTTTTCTAATAAAATCAAGAAGAGTCGTTTTACCATGATCGACATGACCCATTACTGTTATAACTGGTGATCTTGTTTTTGCTTCGTCTGAATAGTTTATTAGATTTGCTAAATCTTCTTCAAAGTTCTCTTCTTTAAGTGCTATACCATTATGTCCAATCTCTTCTACAACGAGTATTGCAGTTTCTTGATCAATAACATCGTTTAATGTTGCCATTACTCCAAGGCTCATAAGATTTTTAACAACTACGTTTCCTTTGACTGCCATTAGTTTGGCAAGTTCTCCAACTTGAATAGTAGTAGGTACTTCTATATCTTTTTTAATTACTTCTGTTGGCGCCTCAAATTTATGTTTTGAGTCCTCAGAGAATGATCCCTCTCTTCTTTTATAAGCATTTACCGCGCTTGAGAGTTGATCTTTTACATTAACTTTTACAGCAGGTTTAACTGCATCAGGTTTTTTAAACTTCTCTCTTTTTTTAATTTCTTCCTGTTTTAGCCTCGCAGCTTCTTTTAATTGCTCTTCTCTTTTCTTTTGTTGTTCTTTTAGCTGTTCTGATGCTGCAGCTCTTTTTGCTTCAATATTGTCTGAATAACTTTTTACTGAATCTCCTTCTTTAAGAGATTTGCCTTTAGAAGTTACAGTAATACCAGAGCCAGAGGTAACTGACTTTGAAACAGGTGCGCTTTTACCGCCCTTTAAAGATCTAAGTAATGCTTGCTTGTCAGATGGTGTTATCTCATCAGTACTTTTGGAATGAGACAATCCCGCATTCTTCATTCTTTCAATAAGAGCTGAATCAGATATCTTTAGAGTTTTAGCAAAATCTTTAACAGTAACAGTCAAAATATAATTTCCTTTTTATTTTTAATTAAACCAATGTTCACGAGCTTTCATAATCATCTTAGATGCATTATCAGATGAAATTTCAATAATATCTTGAAGCTCATCTACAGCCAGTTCAGCCAAATCGTCTTTATTTTTAATTCCTTTATTGGATAGTTTTTGAATATCCTCTTCTTCTAAATTTAAATCAGTAAGAGATTCAACATTATCCTCTTCTTCAGTAATCGCGCCCATTGCTTCCATTAAAGCAGCATCTTCAGCAGCGCCCTTAATTCTAGTAATTTCTGCATCATGCTCAATAAAAGATTTGAATATTGAGTCATCTGCATATGCTATATCGTCAAAGGATGATAAGCCTGATGATGCTATTTTTTCAGCTATATCATCTGGTACCTCAAGACTAGATGTTAGCTTTGCTAAAAATTCAGTTTCATCAACTTTAACCTTAGCTTCTGCCTCTTCGCTGCTAACAATATTAAGCTCCCACCCTACAAGCTTAGATGCCAGTCTAATATTCTGACCTCTTGAGCCAATTGCAAGAGCAAGGTTATCCTGATTAACTGCAATATCCATTGATCTAGAGTCTTCATCCATTACAATCGACTCAACTTTAGCTGGAACTAAGGCATTAATAACTAGCTGTGCTGGATTATCATCATAAATAATTATATCTATTCTTTCATTTCCTAACTCTGCGGATACTGCTTGGACTCTAGAACCTCTCATGCCAACACATGCACCAACTGGATCAATTCTTCCGTCATTTGTCTTAACTGCTATCTTAGATCTTGATCCAGCATCTCTAGCAACTCCCCTAATCTCAATTATGTCCTCATTGATTTCAGGAACCTCAATACTGAATAATTCAGTGACCATTTCAGGGCATGATCTATTAAGCATTAATTGTGGTCCTCTACCTTCAACTTCCTGAATTTGAAGAATAGCTCGTATCCTGTCATTAATTTTGTATATTTCACCAGGCATTAATCTATCTCTAGGAAGAATTGCCTCTGCGTCATATGCAATATCAACAATAATATTATCTCTAGTAACTCTTTTAACAGTTCCATTAACAAGCTGATTATTTTGATTCTTAAATTGTGAAACAACTTTCTCTCTTTCTGCTTCTCTAACTTTTTGAAGCATTACTTGTCTTGCTGCTTGAGTTTCAATCCTTCCAAAGGGTATATTTTCTTGCTGCTCTGTATATGTGTCGCCTAGATTAAGATTAGAAGCAGATTCTGTAATATGAGTCTCTAAATGATATTCCTCATCAGACTCATCAAAAACCAGCCAATTTCTATGTGTAGAGTATTCACCAGTATCCCTATCAATTTTTACGAACAACTCAGCATCTTCATGAAAATGTCTCTGAGAGGCAGAAGCAATTGCAACTTCAATAGCCGTAAAAATTATGTTTTTATCTAGCCCTTTTTCAGTAGATACTGAATCAACAACTGCTAATATTTCATTACTTTGCATAACCACTTTCCTTCATCAATTTATCAAAATTTG
>CAYXZT010000063.1:0-5318 GCA_964469915.1 uncultured Gammaproteobacteria bacterium | reverse complement strand
GATTTATGCCAGATAAATATATATTTGAGCAAGATTTATGGTTGCTGTATCATCCAGATGTGAGAGGTAACGCTAAAATAAATGTATTTAAAAAGTTTTTGATCAATAACTTAGACAAATACTCAAATTTATCAGGCATTAATTAACTAACTAAGGAAAAATTTATGAATAATTCAAAACAATTTGATTTTGTAGTTTATGGAGCATCTGGTTTTACAGGAAAGCTAGTAATTGAATATCTAGTTTCTCAATATGGAGATGACAAGAATATTTCATGGGCACTTGCTGGAAGAAACATAGAAAAACTTCAATCAATAAAAGTGGCAAAAGGTGTTGCAGAGGATGTATCAATAATCAAAGTAGACAGTGACGACATTGAAAGCGTGAATGCAATGGTTGCTCAGACAAAATGTGTTTTAACTACAACTGGTCCATATCAGCTGTATGGAAATAGTATCGTTGCAGCTTGTGCGGAGCTTGGAACAGATTATGTAGATTTATGTGGTGAGCCAGGGTGGATGCATGAAAAAATAAACCAACATGCTGCTCAAGCAAAAGAGTCAGGTGCTAGAATCGTTTTCTCATGTGGGTTTGATAGCATTCCTTTCGATTTAGGTGTTCTTTTTGTTCAAAATAAGGCAATTGAAAGCCATGGCAAGCCTGCTTTAAATGTTCGTGGAAGAGTTAGAGGTATGAATGGAGAATTTTCAGGCGGTACTGCTGCATCTTTTGGTGCAACAATGGCATCTTTAAGAACCAAACCTGAATTATTTGAGATTCTTGCAAACCCTTTTTCATTATCAAATGGTCATGTTGGGCCAGAACAACCTCAAGATTCAAAACCAACTTATGACGATAAATTAGATACCTGGGTTGCACCATTCTTTATGGCTCCAATTAATACAAAAAATGTTCATAGATCAAACGCATTGATGAATCATGTTTATGGTGAAGATTTTTGCTACAACGAGATGTGGATAACAGGTCCAGGAGATGAGGGTAAAGCAGCTGCAGATGCAATTGTAAGCATGAATCCATTAGGTGGTGATGATGCTCCAAAACCAGGAGAAGGACCTTCAAGAGAGTCGAGAGAAAACGGCAATTATGATGTTTTATTCTGTGCAGATTGTGATAATGAGACTATTCATGCATCTGTAAAAGGGGACATGGATCCTGGATATGGATCTACTTCTAAAATGATTACAGAAAGTGCTATTTGTTTAGTTAAAGAATGCAATGATCTAGAAGGTGGTATTTATACTCCTGCATCATCTATGGGCGAAAAACTTATTGATAGACTTCAGAAAAATGCAGGTTTAACTTTTACTATTGAGTCTTAATGGCACAACACCATATTCATAAATGGCACTCCCTGATCAAAGGGGAGTTTCCTGGTGGATATGATGAATTACTTGCTGATGATGTAATTTTTTATTCTCCGGTAGTATTTACCCCTCAAAAGGGAAAAGACTTAGCGAAGCTGTATTTGATGGCTGCTGGAAATACATTTGGCGGAGATGATGCTAAAAGCTCACACAATCTTAACGAATCTAGCTTTAAATACACCAAAGAGGTGTTAGATGGCAATCAAGCAATACTTGAATTTGAAACAACCATTGATGGCAAGTACGTTAATGGCGTAGATATAGTTACTTTTAACGATGAGGGAAAAATATCAGAGTTCAAAGTAATGATTAGGCCATTACAAGCAGTAAATATAATTCATATGCAAATGCAGAATATGCTTGCAACTATGAAGTAAATGGCTAATCTAACTCTTTACCATAACCCTAGGTGCAGCAAATCTAGAGAAGCTTTGAGGCTTTTAGAGGATAATAACCAAGATTTCTTTATCTTCTTATATTTAAATGAAAATTTAAATCATGCTGATATATCATCACTCATAGAAAGACTTGGTATTTCTGCTAGAGAGCTATTAAGAAAAAATGAAGATGACTATAAAGTTAATAACTTAAATAATACTGACTTAGGAAACGATGAACTTATAGAATTTATGATCCAATTTCCAAAAATAATAGAAAGACCAATTTTAGATAATGGAATAAAAGCTGTTATTGGACGACCACCAAAAAAAATACTAGAGTTATTAGTCTAAATCGCCTTTTTCTCTTAACTCTTTTCTAATTTTAGTAGCACTAATAGAGTGAATTGCTTCATCAAAAACTTCTTCTTCAAAAACGTAGCCAACACCTCTGCCATACGAAATATTAACTATGTTTGGCACCAGCATAATTTCATATTGATTGCCACGATGGAATTTATCCTTGGCGAGTCCTTCTTCAATATTTTTACAAACTAAATCCCAATCAAAGGGATTATCATCTTGGCCTAGGCCGCCAGAAGCACCTTGAACATCTCTAACCTGGATAATAACTTGCCCAGTTTTTGCGACACATCTCTTAAATAACTCTTGATGACCTTGATGCCAAGGCTGCCATCTTCCAAGCATCTGTACAGTTGGCTTCTTCCAATCAAACATCTTTTAGTTTCTCTGCAATATTTATATGGTTTTGATCATTCATTTCAGTTATGTGGAAATCAGCTCTTGAGGGTTTTTCGAACATTTTATTTGTATCTTCAAACCTTCCTTCCGTAATAGTATCCATCCAAACAATCACATCAGGATCAAAATTTTCTTGAGTATCTTTAGTAGGGCATACAAAATCACATATAACAATTCTTCCATGATTTTTTTCATAATCAGCAAAAGTTCTCATCCTCATACTTTGTCTTAATCTTCCTTCAGGAGAAAAATCCCAATCATTAGCCATCTCTCTAACTTTATCAGCGTTATACCATGCTGATTCTAGCAAAGGCTGAAGCCTTTCAGCTAGATATGTTTTTCCACTTCCTGGAAGGCCCATAATTAATATTTTCATTATCTTATTTTCTTTATTGAAAAGATCTCATTTTTAAAAAACAATCTCTCTTCTTTAATAATTGCATTTTTAACTCTTTTCAAAGCGGATGCATTTTTTTCAATGGCCATTATATCTTTTTCTGGAATTTGGCCAACATATAAAATATTAGCCCATTTGGCATCCAAGCCATGACCAAATAATTCTGATACAGTTTGATCAGGTGTGCGTTTAAATTTAAAGCTATAAGACTTTGGTTTTGAATATGTAAATCTAGTATTCTCTCCGACGGGATTATTTTTTAAATACTCTACTATTTCTTTTGCTTTAACAGGGAACGGTTCTCTGTCAGGCCATGCTTGTTTTAGAATTTTCTCAACAGAATCATCTCCACATGAGTGAGTGACTAAGAGTTTGCCAGATACGTTTAGCAATCTCATCAAGGGAGCAATTACATTTGAGACTTTACTTATAGTTTTTGAAGCAGCTCTATATGCTTGAGACGCAATTATTAAATCATAGTTATTATTCTCATAATCATTACTGATAAAGGGTTCAAGGTATCTTTTATGATCTTCTCTATATATTCTTATTAAGCAGGGATATGAGTATGAAGTTTGTCCTTTTGAATCAATTTCTATCCCCCAATATTTTTTTATGAAATTCCCTATGCTATTTATTTGCTCATTAAAATCGAATGAGTTATCTGCTTTTAATACAAGGGTAAGCTTCTTAACATTTTTATTCTTTATTTTTTTCGCACTTTCAATTTGGCCAAGTTCTGAAAATTTAACATTTGTCATTGTTACCATAAGGTTCGGATGTTCTACAAATCTATCAGGCATTTTATCTAAGGTATTTTTAAGATCTTCATAGCTAATCTCTTTACCTGTGATAAGAAGAGAGGTGTAAGGGTGGTATTTATGAAAACTTTTTATAACGCTGGCCTTAATTGTGCCGTCACCAGTTCCAGCATCAAGGACTCTCAAATATGTTTTATTTTTTGGTAAAGATTTTATATGAGGGAAAATCTCAGATGAGATAGCTCTTTTTTCACTTGTATTTTGAATAAATGACAAGTACTTGAGCCTGTCATCAAAAAATCTTTTTTTTCCCATTTATTATTTCCTTAAAATTATGATATATGAAATTGTAAATTCCTCAATAATCGATTTACTCACAGATAATTTTGGGATTAAAATAATGATAATAAATTATCTTGGGGGCTAATTTATGCTATCAAAATCACCTTTGTTAATTGGTATTGGAACAAGAATAAGGAAATCACCATATTTCAATTCAACCATAAAATACGGCGTTAAAGGATTTACTATTTACAATAAAATGTATTTACCAACTGGGTTTTCCAGTCCCGTCGAAGAGTACTTAAGTTTAATTAATGATGTTACCTTTGGAGATTTTGCCGCAGAAAGACAAGTTGAGGTTTCAGGCCCTGATGCATTTGATTTTATAAAATATATAAATCCAAGAAATTTATCTAAATGCGACATTGGAGATTGTAAATATATCGTCTTAACTGATTCTAATGGTTGCATTATTAATGATGCATGCTTAATAAGGCTTGAAGATGACAAGTTTTGGGTTTCTCCTGGTGATGGTGATGTTTTGCTATGGTTACAAGGGGTTGCGATGCATTCTGGAATGAATGTAAATATTTGTGAGCCTGATGTTTCACCTTTACAAATAAGTGGACCCAAGGCTGGAAGACTAATTCAAAAACTATTTGCTGGAGAGCATGACAATCTTGGTTACTATAAGGCCAAGGAAACATCCTTAGAAAATATCCCGATGGTTATCGCAAGAACTGGTTGGAGTGGTGAGCTAAGCTATGAGCTTTACTTGCAAGATAGAAAACTAGGTAACAGCTTATTTGAATTAGTATATGAGGCAGCAAAAGAGTTTAATGGAAATGTAATCGCTCCAAACAATATAAGAACTATTGAAGGTGGATTACTATCCTATGGATCTGATTTTGGGAGAGAGCATAACCCATTCACTATTGGTTTAGATAGATTGGTCGATGTTGATCAAGATATAGATTTTATCGGCAAAGAGGCACTTAAAAAAATTAAAGAAAATGGAACTACTAGTAAATTAATTGGTGTCGAAA
The DNA here is from genome assembly GCA_964469915.1 of uncultured Gammaproteobacteria bacterium. Taxonomy (GTDB): domain Bacteria; phylum Pseudomonadota; class Gammaproteobacteria; order Magnimaribacterales; family D2472; genus SCGC-AAA076-P13. Next base: position 308 of record CAYXZT010000063.1, on the reverse strand, counting down.
TGGATGGAGATCCAATTGATAAAGTCCCTGAACATTTTTGGACTGTTTTAAATTTAGAGGGAAAGAAAATTGGAAGGCTATCAAGATGTATTTACTCACCTCGCCTTAAAAAGAATATTGGCCTTGCAATTGTAGATTCGCACGCAACAGAAGAGGGCAATAAAGTTATAATCGAGTCACCTGAACTTAAATATAATGCAATAGTTGCTAAATTACCTTGGTTTCCAGCTGAAAAAGATACAAACTTACTCTGATGCTAATAAAACTTAAAATATATTTCCTAATTTTTTTTTCTTTAAGCGCCTCTT
>CAYXZT010000062.1:0-5333 GCA_964469915.1 uncultured Gammaproteobacteria bacterium | reverse complement strand
GGTTTTGCAACAATCCTGCTTTTTATAATGTATGGAGTAAATTATTTATTAGGGCCTCCAGCAAATTACTGGTTTATAGTTGAGAAGCCGACTGGTGACAATGTGACCTCTTTTATGAGGCCTGAACCTTTCCATATGATAGACATCTGGTTGTTAGCTGTAGTTGTCTGTTATTTAATATACTTGCCTTATTATTTTCAAGACAGAAAGGCAAAATAGTTATGTCAAAAAAGTTAAATAAGATTGTTGATAGGAAACAAATACCTTTTAAATACAGAGCGCGTCGACCAAAGATAGTTCAGTGGCTTGCCAGACTTTTTTTAAGATCATTTAGATGGAAGGTTGAAGGGGTTATACCGCCAGTAAAGGGAAGTGAAAATTTAATAATTATTGCAGGTCCGCATACATCAAATTGGGATGGTGTGTTTGGTTTTGCAGCTATATTAGGTCTCGATGCAAAAATTAGTTTTTTTGGAAAACACAGCCTTTTTAATCAACCCATTCTCGGTAGATTTTTAAAGTACATGGGTGGCATTCCAGTTGACAAAACCAAGCCAGGCCTAGGACTCACAGAGACAGCAATTATAAATATGAAAAAGCTGAATGGCTCGCTTATTGCTATGTCTCCAGAAGGAACAAGAGCAAAAACAGAGAAGTTTAAAACTGGTTTTTTAAGGATAGCGAAAGCTGTAGAAGGTAAAATTTTTTTAGCATCTTTTGATTTTGATAAAAAAAGAATTTTTCTTGATACCTTCTTTGATCCCACAGGAGACAATGAGTTAGATTTATCCTATGTAAAAGATTACTTCACTCAGTTTGGTGCAAAAATCCCTGAAAATTATTAGTTACCCATTGCATCTAGAATTTCTAATAGCAAGTTAATAACATCTAGATAAATTGTAAATGCCATCTCATAAGCCGTTTCCCAATTATTAAACTCAGCTATGTCGCCTTTTTTTCTGAGCAAATTAAAATCGAAGAGTAGAAAAATTGAAAATAAAAAAGCACCAAATATTGCCTTTATACGAATAGCCCACCTGCTAAAACCTCTAAAGATTCTAACAAATTCAAAAATTATTAAACCTAAAAGTGATCCAATTAAAAAAAGCGCAAGGAAGAGGCTTTCTGAAAACGAATATATATCACTATAGCCAATAAACCCAGTTATGAGGATAACCAATAATGTTATTTTCAACGCCCTAAAGCCATCATTCTCATCCATTTCAAGCATGAAAAATGCTAGCAAAGGGCCAAAACTAAGACTGCTTATCGTAAACAAAGACAAGCCAGCAAAAATACTAAGACCTGAAGTAGCAAAAAAAGTACATGCACCCAAGGATAAAAACCAAACAAAAAAAACACCAAATAAAGAAAATGTGCCAGTAGAATCACCCTCGTGTTGGTAACCTTCTTTTAAATAACCAATTAATTCTTGCCTATTATTGGCCCAAATAACTCTTGTCTTTTTTGGATGCAACTTTTCATTTATTAAGTTCATTTTTGCTGGAAATATTTTAGGAACTTTTGTATAAGGAATTAAATCGAGCTCATTTTTCATATTTACAGCTCCCCTAAAGGAGCTTCCTAAAAAGGTCGCGTCATTCTCATAGGCCTTTCTTGCAGATTTTAAACAATAGAAACAGCTAGCAACTGACAATCCAAGCTGAGCGGTTAGGATAATTATTGTTTTTAGAAAAAGAGTTGTTTCTAAGATCATAGAACAAGCATAGTTCACAAATGTAGTTATGTGTGAAATATAGACAAATTAAAAGTATTATTTTTTGAGGTAATCTACTGAATGATCATCAAAATTCCGACTTCCAACTCTGCTAAATCCATTTTTTGCATGAAAATTTAGAGAGATTTCATTCTTTGGAAAGGTGTTTACTTCACAGCATAATGGTATGCCTTCTTTTTTAGCAAACATGCTCAAGTGGTTATATAGCTTTGTTCCTGCTCCTTCTCTTCGAAAGCCTTTTCTAATAACAACCCTATCTATATATATAAACTTTTCTTCACAGTCAGAAAAAAATTTATAGTTTAATGACTGGTATTCTGAATTTTCTCTGAAGCAAATTGCAAACCCAATTATATTTTTATCACTCAAGACATAAAAATTTAATGCACTTAACCGTATAAGATTTCTAAGTGATTCTTCTGATGGAAGACTACCAACTTCTGGAGTATTTTCTTGGTTTAAAAAATATAAGATTTCTAAAGTTTTTTGATTTGGTGTATCAATAAAGGTTGTTATCTCAGTACTTAGCTGTAGATTCATTTTTAACTTTTTATAGATTCGATCTCTTCAATACCCTTATTAATCTTATTTAAAACATCTTCAATTAAAAGATTTTTCGTTAATGTATAGCTGGGGTGACCCATGGTTGCTAACTCTGCAGCTTTGGTTAATGCAGTTTCCATTAAAGTTTCTGCATCTACAACTTGATCCATAAGTCCGGCTTCAATAGCCTTATCAAGTTGGTACATCTCTGCACCTAAAATTGATCTATATTTATGCGCAGGAGAGACTCTAAATTTTATAAGCTCAAGAATAGGTGCTGGAATAACCATATTAGTTTTCATTTCATTAGCCCCTAATAAAAATTCGCCTTTAACCCCAATTCTGAAATCACAACAGCAAAGCAAAAAAGTGCCCAATGCTATCCCGTGGCCAGAGCATGCGGCTATAACAGGCCTTGGAAAAGAAAAAATTCTTGATAGAAGCTTAAAGCCACTTGAGGTCATTTTTTTTATTTTTGCAACATCTCCAGACGCAATCACCTTCAGGTCAAATCCAGCTGAGAACATTCCAGCTCGCCCAGTTATTATTAAAGACCCACTTTCTGTTGGTACTTTATCCAGGCAGTCATTTATGGACTTTGTCATTTCTTCTGAAAATACATTAGCCTTGCCATCATCAAGCGTAATTATTGAAATGCCGTTCTCTTGAGATAATGTTGCGAATGTATTTGTCATTTTTTTTACCAAAATTATATTTTTATAAAGTTTAGCAAAAAAATTACATTAATAAACTTATCATTGATTTATGTCAAGCAAACTTGACATGCATATTTTATCAGCATATATTTGACAGCAATAAAAGATTAAAGGAAATTCTAAATGTTAAAAAGATTTTTTAAAGCGGTTGGTTTAATTGTTGTATTTGGTATAAGTGTTTGCTCGCTTTATATAGCTAACCTGTTTTTAATGAAGCCTCTGTCCATAGATCACTATCTAGGAAAAAATCTTATAGTAGGTCTTGTTGATTCGCCGGAAGCAATGACATACCTAGGGTTATTCGATGGTATCAATTGGCTCACAAAACATAATTCAAGACTCTCAATACCAGAAGTAGATGATTTAGAGGAGGATATTAAGGATTCTAAAAAATCATTAAAAATGCTGAATAAGTATAGTGATAAGTCATTAACTTCTAATCAAAAAATAACAAAATCTATTGCATTATTTGATATAGAAAATGGACTTAAAGAGATGGAGAAATTTCCCTACCATGATTTCCCACTTAATCAGATAGGTGGCATCCACCTTAACACAATTGAGTTTATGTCAGACATGCATCCGGTTAGAAATATCTCTGAAGCTGAAGATTTTATTAAAAGAACAAATCTAATTAAAGATGTTTATGCCGGAGTGTTGGATGGTTTAGAGCTTCAAGCAGAGGCTGGAATTTATCCACCAGAGTTTGTATTTGATCATGTTATCAAACAACTGAATGAATTCATTGACTATGATACTGAGGACCATCCTTTATATACCCAATTTATAAAAAAAGTTGATGAGCTTGATATTTCTAGTAATAAATCAAAGTCTTTAAAGTCGGATATTGAGCAATCAATAAAAGAAAGCGTTACGCCTGGATTTGAATTGCTTAGAAATTTTATGGTTAAAACAAAAGAAAAAGCGAATCCTAATGACGGTGTATGGTCGCAACCAAATGGAGATGAGTTCTATGAGTTGCGTATACGATCTTTCACAACTACCAATTATAGCCCTGAACAAATTCATCAGATGGGTTTGAGCGAAGTAGCAAGAATATCTACAAGGATGAAAGAAATTTTAGTTTCTTTGGGTTATGACTCTAAGAAATCTGTTGGCACTATAATGAATGAGCTAAATGAAGATTCTTCATTTTTATACGCTGATACTCCTGACAGAAAAGAAATTGTTGTTCAGGACTATATGGACATGGTTAATGAGGCCACAGAGGCGATATCAAGCTATTTCCATACAATGCCTAAAGCCAAAGTTATTGTAAAAGCAGTGCCTGAATATTCAGAAAAAACTGCAGCAGGTGGCTATTATCAATCACCTGCATTGGATGGGAGTCGACCTGGTGTTTTCTATGCTAATTTATACGACATAAAACAAACTCCAAAATACAGCATGAAAACCTTAACTTATCATGAGGCTACTCCTGGACATCATCATCAAATTGCTCATTCCCTTGAAAATGAAAGCCTTACTTTATATAGGCGTTTTGGATATGGAACTTCTGCATTCTCAGAAGGGTGGGCTTTGTATGCAGAAAGGTTAGCTCTTGAAGCTGGGTTAGCGCCTGATCCATATGATGAGCTTGGTATTTTGCAGAGTGAGATATTCAGAGCTGTAAGGCTAGTAGTAGATACTGGGATGCATTACAAGAAATGGACCAGAGAAGAAGCAATTGATTATATGAAATCTCAGACAGGGATGTCTGATACAGAATGCCGTGTAGAAATTGAAAGATATATAGTATGGCCAGGCCAGGCCTTAAGCTACAAAGTTGGAATGTTAAAAATATTAGAATTAAGAGAAAAGGCAATGAATGCTTTGGGCGATAGTTTTAATATCAAAGATTTTCATTCAGCCGTATTGGATTATGGAAACCCACCTTTATTTATAGTAGAGCAGATGGTAGATGAGATGATTGAGGAAGGATTAAATTCTAATAACTAGGAGAATTATATGAATTTTGAATTAGAGAAAGCTCTTTATGGTGGTTTTAATTTTGGTAAATCAAACTATGTATTAATTTGGGTAAATGGTTTTATTGCTGTTTGCGCATCAGTTTTGGCGGCGATTACAGTCGTGGGCATATTGGCTCTGCCTGCAATATGGGCTGGTTTTACAGAATCTCTTTTAAGAATAAGAAGGGGCGAAGAAGTTAAGATGGGAGTCTTTTTTAGAGCAGGCTTTGATCAGTGGGGCGCTTTCTTTATTCTATTATTACTTTTAGCTTTAGGCATAATGGCTGGATTTGCACTTCTAATAATTCCAGGCATATATCTTCTTGTTGCATGGTACTTTGTTTTTTACCTAAAGATCGATAATCA
>CAYXZT010000061.1:0-5403 GCA_964469915.1 uncultured Gammaproteobacteria bacterium | reverse complement strand
TTCAATGGCAAATAAAGATTCTCAATTGGCTATGATTGATTACTTAGAAAAAACTAATATTAAACCAGTAATAAGCGATACCTTTGATCTATCTGAATTAGCAGCTGCTTTTCAACATCAAATAGACAATAAGCATTTTGGAAAAATATCTATAACTATGGGTTAGTTTTAATATTTTATATGAGAAGCGCAACAGAAGTTTTTGGACAATGGCTGGAAGAGGGCAAGGATATTGGTATGCAAAATGGACATGCAATTCCTGTTCAGAACATGATCGACTTTGCATTAAAAGAAAGATCTGATATTGGAGACAATTTCAGTTTTTTAGACTTAGGATGTGGAAATGGGTGGGTTGTAAGGGATATAGCTAAAAATACATTATGCAACAAGGCAGTAGGAATTGATGGAGCTGAGCAAATGATAAAAGCAGCAGTTCTAAGAGGTGGTGACGAGGAATACTTTACTGCCGATATTAATAGTTTTGATTCACCAATAAAGTATGACTTAATTCATTCAATGGAAGTTTTATATTACTTAAAAAATCCTGCTGACGTAGTAAGTAATATTGCAAAATCATGGTTGAATGATAATGGCCGGTTTATAGTTGGCATAGATCTTTATCATGAAAATGTTGATTCACATTCTTGGCAAGAGAAGGTAGGTACGCCAATGCTCATGTTAAAAGAATCTGAATGGATAGATATATTTAAAGCATCTGGCTTAAAAAATGTGACTTCATGGAGAGCTAATCAAAATAGAGATTGGCCAGGTACACTTGTATTAACTGGAACAAAATAACTATGCATTACTTCAGGCCTCTTTACCCATATATTTTTGTTTTACTAATACTTTTATCCACTTCTGCATTTCATCTTATTGGTGCTATAAACCTATTGGGTCAAGCTATTCTTTTTACCTTAGTAGTTTGCATACCTATATGGAAAACAGGTCGCATGAGCTATGTTGATATTGGATGGCCTTGGGGACTTGTACTGCTGGGGTTAATAAGCTTTGTTTTTAGCGATGGTCACTGGCTAAGATCCTTGATTATTAGTCTGGTAGTTATATTAATTGGTCTTCGCATGGGTCTTGGTGCTCTAAAATTTTGGCAACAAGGCTTTTTAGAAAAAGAGTTTCCAAGATATCAGTATCAACGTGTTTTATGGAAAAAAGAAGGCAAAGAAAATACTGCATTAGCTTTGCAGGTTGATGCTATATCTCAAGGCTTAGCAAACGCATCTTTTCTTGCACTTCCAGTATTTTTAATAGCCTCAAATCACTCCGAAAAATTTTCCTTAATCGAACTGGCTGGTTTAGTAATTTTTATTCTTGCTTTCATTATGGAATCTGTTGCTGATTATCAAAAGCTTGCCTTTCTTACCAAGATGAAAAAAGAAGGTAAGCAAAAACAAGTATGCAATGTTGGGTTGTGGAAGTTTTGCAGGCATCCTAATTATTTTGCTGAATGGATGGTATGGAACGGCATCTTAATTGCAGCAATTCCTTCTCTGCTTTCAATAGACCCTCTTAGTATTAATCTATTTGGTAACAATTATAATGACGGCCTCTGGCTTTCACTTTTATGTTTGGTTTATGCATCTTGGGCTATGTATAAAACCTTGGTGTATACAACTGGCGCAGTTCCATCTGAGTACTATTCAGTACAAAAGAGACCAGGTTATAAAGAATACCAAAAACAGACAAATAGATTTTTCCCTGGACCCAGAAAATTAGATTAACCAAACTTAATATTTTTTAAGGTAAAAATATAAATTTAGCTAAAAAAATTATGGCTAAAAACCAAGCACCTGAGGAAATATTTCTTAATTCGCCTGAAGATATTTTCATCACAACATACGCAATAAAACCAAGCGCTATTCCATTAGCAATTGAGAATGTTAAAGGAATCATTATTATCATTATTAATGCAGGAAGAAGCTCACTTAAGTCTGACCAGTCTAGTTTTTCCATACCGCTGAGCATCAATATGGCAACATAAATTAAAGCTCCAGATGTTGCATATGCAGGGACAATTGCTGCAAGTGGTGAAAAGAAGATAGCTATTAAAAATAAAAACCCTACTACAACCGCGGTGAGCCCCGTCCTTCCTCCAGCCTCAACACCTGCTGAGCTTTCAACATAACTAGTAACTGGAGCACACCCAAAAAATGAACCAAGAACACTGGAGCTGCTATCTGCTTTTAAAGCTTTGTCTAGGTTCAAAACCTCTCCAGATTCATCTATAAGCTTTGCTCTTGTTGCAACCCCTAGTAGGGTTCCAGCAGTATCAAATAAATTTACAAAAAGGAATGAAATGATGACGCTTATCATTGCAAGATCCAAGGCACCCAAGATATCTAATTTTACAAAAATTGGAGTAATGCTTGGTGGGTATGAGACAACGCCCTGAAATTGAACAATATCAAAAAAAACGCCCAATAAAGTGACACCAAGAACGCCAATTATAATCGATCCTGAAACCTTTCTATTAGACAAGACTGCAATAATTAAAAAACCTATTGCTGATAGAAGAGTTTCTATATTCATAAAATTCCCAAGACTTACAAATGTTGCATCATTTGCAACTATTATTCCGCCACTCTTTAAACCAATAAATCCAATAAAAAGACCAACACCACAACCCATGGCTATTCTCAAGTTCATAGGAATACTATCTAACATCCAACGTCTTAGAGGTGTAACACTCATAATTACAAACAAAATACCAGCTAAAAATACAGCGCCCAGTGCAACTTCCCATGTATAACCCATTTCTCCTACAACGGTATAGGTAAAAAATGCGTTTAAACCCATTCCAGGAGCAAGACCAACTGGCCAATTAGAGTAAATACCCATTGCAAAGCAAGCTATTGCTGCTGCAAGGCATGTTCCAACAAAACTGGCACCATAATCCATACCACTTGATGCCATCATTTGTGGATTTACAAAAATTATGTAAGCCATTGTGATAAAAGTTGTAAAACCTGCCAACATTTCTCTTTGAAAAGTTGTATTATTAGACTTTAGTTTGAATGCTCTTTCTAAAATTGATTCCATAGTAATTTAAAGTATTGATAATGCAGACAAACTATAAGCTTATTAACAATAAAAAAACAATTTAATTTTTTATTTGGCATAGCGATTGCATGTCATTTAATAATATTAACTAACATTTGCATAACATTAATTATGCAGGGGAAACATAATGAAACCATCTCGTTTTATAAACAAGTATTTATTACTCACATTAGCTATATTTACTTCGCAACAATCTATGGCGCAAGAAAGCTATATTGAGGATGTTATTGTCACAGCTGAAAAGCGAAGTGAAAGCCTTCAAGATATATCTCAATCTGTTTCAGCTTTAAATGATTCAGATCTTGATACAAAAAATATTACATCATTTGTAGATTTAAGTGGCATTGTTCCAGGTGTTACAGTTGCAAAAAATGAGGGATATAAGACTGTTATATCCATAAGAGGCGTAGGTAATGAAACTAATCAAAATGCAATCGCTGCTCCATCAGTAGCTTTTCATATGGATGGTATTTTTATTGCATCTCCATTTTCTTTACAAACAGATTTTATAGATGTTGAACGTATTGAAGTGCTTAGAGGACCTCAGGGTACCCTTTTTGGACAAAACTCAACGGGTGGTGCTATCAATGTAATCAGCAAAAAACCAACAACTGATGGGTATGGTGGTAAAGCTGATCTTACTATTGGAACTTATGGGTTATCTAAATTTAGAACTTCAAACAATATTCCATTGAGTGATAAGCTTGCAACCAGATTTTCAGCCTCTATTACTGAAAGAGATGGCTTTACAAAAAATCTAGTTACAGGACAAGATCTTGACGATGCAAGCAATCTAAGCTTAAGGAGTGACTGGTTATTAGAAATTGATGATATTTCATCTTTGAGGGTATTTGGACAGTATTACAAAGTTGACAGAAACGGGTCTGCAATGAAAGGTGTTGATGATGTATCTTCGGATCCAAGAGAGCTATACCAAGATTCACTATCAAAGCATGATCTAACATCATTAGTTATTGCAGCAATCTACGAGAGAGACTTAGGATTTGCAAACCTTAAGGCAATGGCAAGTTCGCAAGAAGATGATATATCTGTAAATAGAGATAACGATAGACACAATTATGGTGACCCAGTAAAAGTTATACCTGGACTTGGAAATAATGCGACTTATCAAAGAGCCGAATATAATTCAGAATCTTCTATAGTTGATACTAAAACATTTGAAATTAACTTAGTTTCCAATGAGCCTTTATTTGGAGGGCTTGATTGGACTTTAGGGGCTTTTTACATGGAGCATGATATAGAAAACCATATTAGGGGATATAGAGATAATAATAATGATGGCAATATCTTATATGAATGTTCAAATTCAAATGCGGTAGCTGGCGCATGTTATGACCATGATTATGGAATACCTGGGAGATTTGCGGTTTTTGATGCTGAATGGGATTTTGTTACTGATGCATTCCCAAGCAGAGAATCCTACTCAATATATGCACAAACCACATATAGTTTTACTGAAGACTTTAGATTAGTCTCAGGCGTTCGTTATTCAGAAGATACCTTTAGCACAAATGTATCGAATTTCTATAATGTTGATGTTTTTGAAGCATCTGGTGATGTTGATAAAGTCACTGGAAAGGTTGTAGGTGAGTTTGATTTATCTGATGGGACTATGGCTTATGTATCCTTTTCACAAGGTTTTAAGCCTGGTGGAAGTAACCTTACATATGGATACACCGAAGCAGAAGATATTGCTGCGGGAAGACCTGTTGCACCTGCAATGGTTTTTCAAACTTATGAAAGTGAAAATATTGAAGCAATAGAATTTGGCTTGAAAACAGATTTATTGGATGGCAAGGCTAGAGCTAATTTAGCATTATTCTCATATGATTATGAAAACCTTCAGTTTCAGGCTACTGACCCAGATCCATACAGGGGTGGTGTGGCAAATATACCCGAGTCAGAAATGACAGGCTTTGAAGCAGAACTAACTGCTTTATTAACAGACTCATTAAGTTTAGATATGAATCTTGCCTTCTTGGATTCAGAGGTTTCATCTGACTATGAGGTTTTGGATAATGTAGATGCATACCAATACTTCTTTGGACAAGAAGATCTTCGCTATGGCTTAAGAGAAAATGTAAAAGGTAACACATTGGCAAAGAGCCCAGAGTTCACAGCTGATATTAGCATGACATATGAGTCTGTTTTATCTTCAGGTACTGAATTTACAGGTATTATTCAGTATGTTAGAAGAGGCGAGTTTCAGCAAAGAGTATCTAATAATCCTTTGGTTGATAATATAAAGGCTTACAACATATTAAATTTAACAGCTAACTATAACTTTGTTGGAGATACATGGGG
>CAYXZT010000060.1:0-5513 GCA_964469915.1 uncultured Gammaproteobacteria bacterium | reverse complement strand
GCAGGGTCTCCCTGTGTGAGAGTAGGAAATCGTCAGGCTTTTTTCTTTAAGGCTTTCAGTTTACTGGAAGCCTTTTTTTTTATCTTAAGTATAATGTCCATATGATAATAGGTTTAACAGGAGGGATAGGCTCAGGAAAATCTGCAGCAGCAAATTACTTTGTTGAACTTGGTATTTCTGTGCTCGATGCGGATCATGAAGCAAAAAAAGCTTTAGATAAAAATACAAAAGGATATTATGATTTTTTATCTAAGTTTGGAGATCAATGTCTTGACGATAACAAAGAAATTAACAGACTTAAATTACGTGATTTAATTTTTAATAACCCGTCTAAAAAACTAGATCTTGAAAAAATAGTACACCCAATAGTAAGAAGTTCAATCTCAACATTTATAAGTAAAGCTTCTTCACCTTACATAATTATCATGGTCCCATTAATATTCGAAACGAAATCCCAGGAAAACTATGACAGAATAATTACTGTTGATTGTGATGTTGAGCTTCAGATTTTACGGGCTACTATCCGCGATACTCAAAATGAAGAACAGATTTCAAATATTATAGATAAACAAGCGACAAGAGAGGATAGGATTAGAATTTCTGATGATGTGATTTTAAACAATAAATCACTTGATGATCTTAAGGGTCAAGTTTTAAATTTACACTTAAAGTATATGGAGTTATTAAATGAGTAATTGTCCTAGATGTGAAAAACCAACCTCTCTTTCAATGAATAATACTTATAGGCCTTTTTGTTCTGAAAAGTGCAAGTTAATAGATTTCGGTGACTGGGCTAATGAAGATAACAAGATTTCTAGGCCTATTCAAAATGAGGACTTCTATGAAGATTAGCTTTTTATACTATTGTCCATTCACCACTATCTATAAGTGGTTTAGCTTTTTTATACTTTATTTCTTTTGTCTCACTGCCATTAGTTATTTTTATTAGATCATTTCGACCTAATTTTGGCTCATTTCTTTTTATTGGAGTTGCTATTTTTCTATTCGAAGAAGTATGAGTAGCTTCATTATTAAAATCTGTTGATTCCGATGAGTTTGTTTGCATCTCTATTTCATCTGGAGATTTTTTTGGACTTAGGTTTTTTATTTCTTCTTCGGTAGATATCTGCAATGAAAATAATATTCTTACAGTTTCACTGTCAATTTCAGATAACATTGATTCAAACATAGAATATGCTTCTCGCTTGAATTCATTTTTAGGATTTTTTTGAGCATATGCTCTAAGACCAACACTATTTCTGAGATGGTCTATTTCCGCCAAATGTTCTTTCCAATGAACATCTAGAACTTGAAGCATGACTTGTTTTTCAAGCAGTAATTTATTATCCCCAAGGTTACTATACTTAAGTAAATATCTATCTTTCGCATACTCTATAACTATTTTTGCAATAGTTGATGGAATAAGTTTTTTATCATTATTAATCTTATTAGATATACCAATATTTAAGCTATATTTTTCTTTTAGGTACTCATCAAGGTCATTACTTTTCCACTGAGACTCTATGGAATCTATTGGTATAAACATATTGGCCACATTTTCGAACTGTTGCTCAATCATTGTTTCTATAGTTTCACTAATATCATCCTCTTCAAGTAATTGATTTCTAAGAGAGTAGATGGCTTGCCTTTGATCATTAGAAACGTCGTCATATTCTAAAAGGTTTTTTCTTGCATCAAAATTCCTACTTTCGATTCTTTTTTGTGCATTTTCAATTCCTCTTGATAACATTTTTGCTTCTATGTGGTCATCTCCCATGCCCAGTCTTTCAAATGTTGCTCTTCTAGCATCAGAAATAAAAAGCCTTAGCAGGTCATCTTCTAAAGATAGAAAAAATTTAGAATAACCTGGGTCACCTTGTCTCCCAGATCTTCCTCTTAATTGGTTATCTATCCTTCTAGATTCATGTCTTTCAGTTCCAAGAATATGAAGGCCTCCTGCCTCTAATACTTTAGAGTTATTTAGCTTCCATTCTTCTTCAGTTTGATCTTCTTTTTTTCCACCCAAAACAATATCAGTTCCTCTTCCAGCCATATTTGTTGCAATAGTTACCATTCCTGGTTTTCCAGCATTTGCTATCACTTCAGCTTCCTTCTCATGGTGTTTCGCATTTAAAATTTGGTGAGGTATTTTTTTATTTTTAAGGTATTCAGAAACTTCCTCAGACGACTCAACAGAAACTGTTCCAACTAGTATTGGTGAGGATTTTATTCTTAACTCTTCAATCTCTTTGATTAAAGCTTTATATTTCGAAGCTGTTGTAAGAAAAACTAAGTCATTATGATCCACTCTTTCCATAGGGACATTGGTTGGGATAATGATTACATCTAATCCATATATTTGACTAAACTCTACAGCTTCTGTGTCTGCAGTTCCTGTCATTCCTGAGAGCTTCTTAAAAAGTCTGAAAAAATTTTGGAATGTAGTAGATGCTAATGTTTGTGACTCTCTTTGGATTGGAACATTTTCTTTACATTCTAATGCTTGGTGAACTCCTTCGCTCATTCTTCTTCCAGGCATTGTTCTGCCTGTATGCTCATCAATTAAAAGTACCTCATTATTCCTCACTAAATAATCAACGTTCTTTTTAAATAGGTAATTTGCTCGAAGAGTAGCTTGAACAAATTTCATTATTTTTAAATTTGATCGAGAATATAAACCCTCTGAAGAAACAAGCATATTAGCTTCTTCAAGTAATCCTTCTACCAATAAATAACCATCATCGGTTAATTCAACACTTCGGTTCTTTTCATCAATTAGATAGTGACCCCTTTCATCATCCAATAAAGGCTGTTCATCAGTTTCTTCTCTTTTTTGAGGGATAAGTTTAGGAATAAATTTTTTAATTTGCTTATACATTTCAGAACTCTCTGCAGAAGGTCCTGATATGATAAGAGGCGTTCTTGCCTCATCAATAAGTATAGAATCAACCTCATCAACAATTGCATAATCCAATGAGCATTGGACTCTTTGTTCAGTTGAGTGAGCCATATTATCTCTTAGATAGTCAAAGCCAAGCTCATTATTTGTTGCATAAATAATGTCACATTTATATGCAGCAATTTTCTCTTCTATCTCTTGGTTCGAGGTAACAACCCCAACACTAAGGCCTAGAAATTCATATATAGGCCTCATCCACTCAGCATCTCTTCTTGCAAGATAATCATTAACCGTTACTAATATAGTCTTATTTCCAATAGCTGAATTTAAAAAAGCTGGCAGAGTGGCTACAAGAGTTTTCCCCTCTCCTGTTTTCATTTCTGCTATATTACCTTTTGCTAAAGAAATCCCTCCAAGCATTTGTGAATCGAAATGCCTTAACCCAAGAGTTCTTTTGCTTGCCTCTCTAACAGCAGCGAATGCAAGAGGCAAAATGTCATAAGGATCATTATCGTCATAATCCTTAGAAAGCTCGTCTTTAAGAATTTTAAAATAACTATCAGGCTTTTTAGATAGCTCATCTTCAAGACTATTAGCGATATTTACATGACGCATCATGTCTTTTATCACCCTGTCATTATTAGAGCCAAAAATTTTAGAAAAAATGTTTAACATACAATTTTAATTGTTAAAAAAGTCTTAGTACTTTATTTAATTATTCAATGTCTCCAAAAGGTGGTCTTACATATGAGATTGGGGCATTCTCAGAATTTTCAAACTCGATAACATCATATGCATCAGGATCCTCAATTATCTTTCTAAGCAATTGATTGTTCAGCGCATGACCAGATTTGTACCCTGAGAACTCTCCAATTAAATTTCCACCTAAAAGATAAAGGTCTCCTATGGCATCAAGCATTTTGTGTTTAACAGTTTCATCTTTAAACCTTAAACCCTCATCATTAAGAATCTCATTATCGCCAAATATTATGGCATTAGAAGAACTTGCTCCAAGTGCGAGGTTTTTAGATTTAAGCAAAGCTGCTTCCGCCTCATAACCAAATGTCCTTGCTCTACAAACTTCTTTTACAAAAGATGTAGAGGAAAAATCAATGATAGATTCTGTAGGTAGTTTTTTATGGACTGGATGATCAAAATCAACCTTAAAAGAAACTTTAAAACCATCGAAGGGTTTAATAGAGGCGTATGCATCATCTCTTGTTACTGTAATTTCTTTCTTAACTTTTATGAATTTCTTTAATGCATCTTGATCTTTTAATCCTGCAGATTGAATTAGAAAGACAAAGGGACTTGAGCTTCCATCCATTATTGGAACTTCTGGCCCATCTACTTTTATAAGACAGTTATCTACACCAAGTCCAGCAATTGCAGATAAGAGGTGTTCAATTGTTGAGATTTTAATATCTTCTTTAATTAAAGCTGTTGAAAGACTGGTATCTCCTACGTTTTCAGCAATGGCTGGAATTACTAAATTTTCATCAACATCTGTTCTTATGAAACTGATACCTGTATTAATTTCAGAGGGTAAAAGCTCCATAGTAATATTTTTACCAGTATGCAAGCCTATACCTACTGCTTTAATAGGATTTCTTAATGTTCTTTGTTTTAGCATGTAGATCTATAAATTTAAATTTGACGTTGTCTGCTCGCCTCTGCAAGTATTATCCCAGTTGCGACAGAAACATTAAAGCTTTTAAATAGGTTATTGTTGCTTAGATTTATTTTATGATCACACTTTTCTAGAGTTTTTTCTCTCACACCTGACTCTTCAGCCCCCATGATTATTGCAGAGGGCTCAGTAAAGTTACAGTCGGTATGACTTTCTAACGCATGCTCACTAAGACCGTAAATTTTAATATTAATACCTTGAAGATATTTAAGGCAATTTACCAAATTAGTTACATGAAATATTTTAATTACTTCAGCCCCACCAACAGAAACTTTATGAGCAACTGAGTTAATTGGCGCACAATGATGTTTATTAATTATCATCGCATCAACACCAATAACAGCTGCGGACCTTATGCAGGCGCCTAGATTTCTTGGATCTATAATATTATCAAGTATTAAAATCAGCGGGTCTTGCACTTCCTCTGAATCTAAGAATAATTTTAAGTCTTTGAAACTTAGCTCAAGATCGCTTGAAATGTATGCTTCAGGCTCTTGCTTTAGCTTGCTTGAGTATTCAAATGGAATTTTATTTTCTTCTATTTTTTGTATGAGTTTAGTAATCCTTTTATCTTCTCTTTTTGCAGGAAGAATAATTTTTTTTATCTTATGAGGATTGTGCTCAAGTATGCTTTCAATACTATGGAATCCAACTCTTAGATCATTTTCTTTTTTGCTCATCTATTCTTTTTCTTTTCTTTAGGTACAAGCGTTATTTTACGTTCTTCTGGTGAGATGTTAGCTATTGTAACCAATATATTTTGACCTAATCTAAAAGATCTTCCTGTTTTCTTTCCTTTTAAAATATTGGCTTCTTTATCATAGAAATATCTGTCAGAGGGGAGGTCTGTAACATGAATTAATCCTGACACATAAAAATTATCTATTTCAGCAAAAAGACCAAATTCTGCAATACCAGTAACCA
>CAYXZT010000059.1:0-5522 GCA_964469915.1 uncultured Gammaproteobacteria bacterium | reverse complement strand
GCCCTGCTCTTTCATGACTATTCCTGTAGCATGGCCAATTCTAAGACATGCTTCAGGAGTAATATGAGTCTCTACAGGACCTCTAATACCATCTGTACCAAATTTTAAATTCATAGAAAGGAATTATAACTCTTCTGCAGTCCCTTTTATTGAAGTTTTTTTCTTTGATTGAGGTTTTGGCTCATCATCTGACCAGCCCTTTGGCTCTCTTGGCTGTGCACCAGCCATAATATCGTCGATTTGGGGAGCATCTATGGTTTCATACTTTAATAGTGCGTCCGCCATAACATTTAGCTTATCAAGGTTTTCTTTAAGAAGATTTTCAGCTCTTTCATAACATGAATCTATGATTGATTTGATCTCGGAGTCTATTAATTTTGAAGTCTCCTCGCTTCTTGTTTGAGAGGGAGATGCTGCCGACCTTCCTAAGAATGGACTGCCCTCATCTTCACCATATTTAATGGTACCAAGTGCATCTGATAGGCCCCACTTAGTAACCATGTTTGTTGCAATACCAGTTGCAACCTCAATATCATTTGAAGCACCCGTAGTAATTCCTTGAGACCCATTAATAATACTTTCAGCTATTCGCCCCCCAAATAGAGTTGCTATTCTTCCAAGCAGATATTCCTTACTTTGCATATATGTATCTTCTTCTGGCAAGAACATTGTTACTCCTAGGGCTCTTCCTCTTGGGATAATGGTAACTTTATATACTGGATCATGGGTTGGGCATAGCCTACCAACTATTGCATGTCCAGCTTCATGATAAGCAGTTATTCTTTTTTGCTCTTCACTTAGAATCATTGATTTTCTCTCTGCACCCATCATTATTTTATCTTTTGCCAAATCTAAATGTGATTGATCAATCTTTTTATCTGAATATCTTGCAGCAAATAAAGCTGCTTCATTAATTAAGTTTGCTAAGTCAGCTCCAGAAAAACCTGGTGTCCCTCTAGCAATTACAAGGGGGTCGACATTTGAATCTAGTGGCACTTTTCTCATATGCACTTTTAAGATTGCCTCTCTTCCTCTTATGTCTGGAAGGTCAACTACAACCTGTCTATCAAACCTGCCAGGCCTTAACAAAGCAGGATCTAGGACATCTGGTCTATTTGTAGCAGCAATAACAATAACGCCATCATTGCCTTCAAAACCATCCATTTCTACAAGTAATTGGTTTAATGTTTGTTCTCTCTCATCATGACCGCCGCCCATGCCAGTCCCTCTATGTCTTCCAACAGCATCTATTTCATCAATAAAAACAATGCATGGAGATTGCTTTTTAGCCTGATCAAACATATCTCTTACTCTCGAGGCTCCAACACCAACAAACATTTCAACAAAATCAGAACCGGATATTGTAAAGAAGGGAACTTTAGCTTCACCAGCTACAGCTCTTGCAAGAAGTGTCTTTCCAGTACCTGGAGGGCCCACCATTAGAACACCTCTTGGAATTTTCCCGCCTAACTTTTGGAATTTTGTAGGATCTCTTAAAAAATCTACAAGCTCCTGCACATCTTGTTTTGCTTCTTCGCAACCAGCCACATCATTAAAGTTTGTTTTTACCTTTCCTCCTTCCATTAGCTTTGCTTTGCTCTTTCCAAATGACATTGGCCCGCCTTTGCCTGACATACCACCTTGCATTTGTCTCATAAAAAAGAAAAATATCCCTAGTAATAAAATAATTGGAAAGGCTCCAACTAAAAGCTGTGACCATATAGATGGCTGTTCAATTTTCTCATAGATTGCGATAATTCCATTTTCTTCGATAGCTCTATCAACAGCATCATCTTTCTTAAATATAGGGTGGACTGTTTCAAATTTAGAGCCATCAAGCCTATCTCCAGTAATTGTCATTTGATCGCCTTGAAAGACAACCTTTGCAATTCGATCTGATAAAACTTCTTCTTTGAATTGGCTATAACTAATCTGTTCTCGTGCTGTTGAGTTTTCGATATTATCGAAAACATAAATTAATAAAGATCCTAATACGACCCAAACCAAAATATTTCTAAAAATACTATTCATTATTTATTTGCTCCATAGAGAAAAATCTCACCCGATTGCTTCTTGGAAGCAGCCGGCTTGAAAGTCTGAACTGTCTTAAAAGATAGTTCCATTTTTTTTCGAAGGCCTTTTAATTTATTATTTTGAAAGGTCTTCATTATCATTGATCCACTTTTTTGATTTAAGTATCTGCTAGCAGTACTTATAGTTAGATCGTTTAGTTCATATATGTTTTCGGTGTCTATCGCACCTATACCAGTTAAGTTTGGGGCTATATCTGAAATTACAAGGTCAAATGAGCCTATTAGAGAATAGATTAGGTTTATATTATCTATCTCCTCAATACTTTGTTTAAAAAAGTGTACCCCTTCTACTGGCTCCATATCAAGAATATCTAAAGCATAGATCTCTGGAATATTAGATTTTTGCCTTATGTAGTGCGACCACCCACCAGGTGCGCAGCCAAGGTCAAGAATATATTTTGCTTTTCTTAATGCCTTGGTTTTTTTAATTATTTCATCTAGCTTATATACAGCTCTAGTTCTAAAGCCTTCCTGCTTTGCTCTATTTGCCCAACTATCAGCATGCATTATTATAAATGCTTTACTTCCAAAATCTCATAGCTAAGAAGCCCTGATGGTGTCTGAACAGAAACTTCATCATCAACAAACTTTCCAACAAGACCTCGAGCAATTGGCGTATCAATAGATATTAAGCCCTTATCAGGATCAGATTCTAAATTACCAACTATCTTATAAATGATTTCTTTGTTGTTATTTGTATCGAACAGAGTGATGGTAGAACCAAAAATTACTCTTCCAGTTTCAGGAATTTCTTTTACATCAATTACTTGAGCATTTGCAATGGCATTTTCCATTTCATTTATTTTTGCTTCCATTAAGCCTTGAAGCTCTTTAGCAGCATGATATTCAGCATTTTCTTTAAGATCACCGTGGGCTCTTGCTTCAGCAATGGCTTCAGAAATTTTAGGTCTTTCAACAAACTTAAGATTTGATAAAGCCTCTTTTATGGCCGTCTCGCCATCTTTGGTCATAGGTACTCTGTTCATAAAATTATTATAACAACTAAAAAAATTATTTATTAATTTCTTGAAGAGTAGAATATGTCCAATCAGATTCTTGACGTTTTAATGCTTCCATAACAGCGAAGGCACCAAACATTGTTGTGGTACAAAATATTTTGTTACGCAATGCCGTCTGTCTTATTGCAGCTGAGTCCTCTATGGACTGGGCTCCTTCAGTTGTATTAATTACTATATCTATTTCTCTATTTAAGAGACTATCAACAGTATGAGGACGGCCCTCCATAACTTTGTTAATCCTCTTTATTGGATAATTTAATTTTTGGATATATTCAGCAGTGCCTCCAGTCGCAATCATCTCAAAACCATTACTATCTATTAATGGTACTAACTTATCCAGATATTTTTTATCTGAATCTTTTACACTTACAAAAATGCAACCCGATCTAGGTAGTACCTTGTTAGCTCCTTTCTGTGCTTTGGCATAAGCTTCTCCAAAAGTAGCACCGATACCCATAACTTCTCCCGTTGATTTCATTTCAGGACCAAGAATAGGGTCAACTAACGGAAATTTATCAAAAGGCATGACGGCTTCTTTTACAAAAAATAGATCATCAGGGAGCTTACTGCTAAATTTTTGCTCGATTAATGATTTACCAATCATGGCCTTTGAGGCAACTTTTACTAAAGATTTACCAATTGCCTTGGATATAAATGGAACAGTCCTGGAAGCTCTTGGATTAACTTCAATAATATAAATTACATCATCTTTAACTGCGAACTGTATATTCATTAATCCAACAATACTTAATTCTTTAGCAATAAGAATTGATTGGGCAGAAAGCTCATCTTGTATTTCACTTGATAGGCTGTATGGCGGCAATGAGCACGCAGAGTCTCCTGAATGAATCCCAGCCTGTTCAATATGCTGAAGTATTCCGCCAATTTCTATATTATTACCATCAGACACTACATCAACATCAATTTCAATGGCATCAGTTAAATAGCTATCTAATAAGATTGGCTTGCTATTTGAGACCTCAACAGCTTCAGTAAGATACTTTTCCAACTCCTTTATGTTATGAACGAGTTGCATCGCTCTTCCACCAAGAACATATGAAGGCCTCACCACAATTGGAAATCCAATCTCATCTGCTTTGACTAAGGCTTCATCTATATTTTTAACTGTTGCATTTGATGGCTGCTTAAGACCTAATTTTATTACAAGCTCTTGAAAGCGCTCTCTGTCTTCAGAACGATCGATAGCATCAACATCTGTACCAAAAATTTTGACACTCTTTTCAGATAAAATATCAGCTAACTTTAGTGGGGTTTGACCACCAAATTGAATTATTACTCCTTCTGGAGATTCGTTATCGATAATATCTAATATTTTTTCAGAGGTAATCGGTTCAAAATATAATCTATTAGAAACATCATAATCTGTTGAAACAGTTTCGGGATTGCAATTTACCATTATGGATTCGTAGCCTTCTTCCTGCATTGCCATAGAAGCATGAACACAACAATAGTCAAACTCTATACCTTGACCTATTCTGTTTGGGCCACTGCCTAAGACAAGAATCTTTTTATTCATTGATGGTTCGCTTTCACAAACATCACCATATGTTGAATACATATAACATGTTGAAGTAGCAAATTCTGCAGCGCATGTATCAACTCGCCTATAAATTGGTTTTATTCCTAAACTCTTTCTAAATTCTCTAAATTCATTTTCTGTTGAATCGATAATTTCAGCAATCCTTGAATCTGAATACCCTTTCTCTTTGATGTGCAAAATCTGATTTTCATCGAGATCGTTAAGAGTTAAATTACTTAGATTTTTCTCAATAGCTATAATTTCATTGATTTGATCTAAAAACCAATAATCAATTTTAGTTAATTTATAAATCTTCTCTAGGCTCCATCCTGACCTTATTGCATCTGCAACATAAAATAGTCTTTGCGGTCCAGGAAAAGTCAATTCGTATTGAATTTCTTCTGTGTTATCCAAAGAGGTATTTTCAACAACAGAATTAAGACCATTCAGATCTTCCTCCATACTGCACAAAGCTTTCTGAAGGGATTCTTGAAAATTTGAACCTATTGCCATTACTTCACCAACAGACTTCATTTGCGTTGTTAGCCTGGGACTTGCCTGTGGGAATTTTTCAAAGGCGAATTTAGGTATCTTGGTTACAATATAGTCGATACTTGGTTCGAATGATGCTGGAGTAAGACCTCCTGTAATATCATTCTTAAGCTCATCAAGAGTAAATCCAACTGAAAGAAGTGCAGCAACTTTAGCAATTGGAAATCCTGTAGCTTTTGAGGCAAGTGCTGAAGACCTGCTAACTCTCGGATTCATTTCAATGACAACCATCTTTCCATTTTCTGGATTAATGGCGAACTGAACATTTGACCCCCCAATATCAACACAAATTTCTCTGAGTATCTTGAAAGATGCATT
>CAYXZT010000058.1:0-5806 GCA_964469915.1 uncultured Gammaproteobacteria bacterium | reverse complement strand
CAACAACCTATAGAGTGGAATCCAAAAATATGACATCAGAAATTCATTACGCAACTGGTAGAAGAAAGACTTCTTCTGCAAGAGTTTACCTATCATCTGGAAAGGGTGACATAACTGTTAATGATAGAAAATTAGATGTTTATTTTGGTAGAAAGGTTGCTCAAATGTTAGTCATGCAACCAATAGAAATGACAGAACTTGAAGGTAAACTTGATATCAATATCAAAGTTAAAGGCGGTGGTAGTTTTGGTCAAGCTGGCGCAATAAGACATGGAATTTCTAGAGCTCTGATAGCATATGATGAGGAATTAAGACCTCAGCTTAAGAAAGCTGGTTTGCTGACTAGAGACCCAAGAAAAGTCGAGAGAAAGAAACCTGGCTTAGTGAAAGCTAGAAAAAGTAAACAGTTCTCAAAACGTTAATTCTTTCAAATTTCTATATAAGAATTAGTGGTATAATCTGCCTGTTTTTTAGTACACAATTAACAAGAATAAAGGATTAATGCAAGAAAAAGACAATACAAGAAGGAAAGTTCTTATTGGTTTAACAAGCGCAGTGGGGCTATCTGGTGTTCCATTTGCAGCAACACCATTCATAGCAGCATGGAATCCAAGCGCTCGTGCTAAAGCCGCTGGTGCATCTGTCAAACTTGATGTTTCAAAAATGCAATATGGCCAACAAATTCAAGTTGCATGGAGAAAGCAACCTGTATTTATTATAAGACAAACTAAAGAAAGCTTAGCTGGTCTTGAAGAAGTATTACCAAAGCTTTCTGATCCCAATTCAGAAGCTATCGATGAGCCATATAGAGGTCTCAACCTAACAAGATCAAAAAGCAGTGAATATACAGTTATTGCTGGTGTTTGTACTCATCTTGGGTGTTCTCCAAAATATCATCCTGAAGTCGAGCCCAAACCATGGGATGCATCATGGTCTGGTGGTTTCTTTTGTCCTTGCCATGGCTCAATGTTTGATATGGTAGGAAGAGTATTTAAAGGTGTTCCAGCGCCTACAAATCTTGCGGTTCCACCTCATTATTTTGATGGCAATATTTTAACTATTGGTGAAGATGGAGGTATTGCATAAATGAATGATGTATTTGGTAAAGTGTTTGGATGGTTTAATAGCAGGCTTCCAATAGTAAATACTTTTGAAAGACATCTTTCAAAGCATCCTGTTCCATCTAAGGTTAATTTCTGGTACTTATTTGGAGCATTAGCATCTGTAGTTCTGATTATCCAAATTGTATCTGGTATATGGTTGATAATGCCTTACTCTAATACCGAAGAAGAAGCATTTTCATCTATAGAATATATAATGCGTGATGTTGATTATGGCTGGGTAATTAGATACATGCATACTACAGGTGCATCTATGTTCTTCGCAGTTGTTTATTTGCACATGTTTAGAGGGTTACTGTATGGATCATACCAAAAACCAAAAGAATTGGTTTGGGTCTTTGGTTGTGCAATCTATCTTGCAATGATGGCAGAAGGTTTTTTAGGCTACGTATTGCCATATGGGCAGATGTCTTACTGGGGCGCTCAAGTAATTATTTCTTTATTTGGAGCAATTCCTTATATTGGTGAATCTCTTGAATTATGGGTCCGTGGAGACTATTACATCTCAGGAATTACTGTTTCCCGATTCTTTGCACTTCATGTTGTTGCATTGCCTCTAGTTTTAATTGCTTTAGTATTTTTGCATCTTGTTGCCTTGCATGAGGTTGGTGCTGGAAATCCTGAAGGAGTAGATATTGAAGAGCACTTAGATGAAGATGGAGTTCCGCTTGATAGCGTTCCATTTTTTCCATATAAAGTTCTTAATGCTCTTGTTGGCATTGGAGTTTTTATGACTGTTTTTGCAATAATAATGTTCTTTTTCCCTGAGGGTGGAGGGTATTTTATTGAGATGGCTAATTTTGAAGAGGCTAATCCATTAGTCACTCCTGAGCATATTGCCCCTGTTTGGTATTATTCACCATATTATGCAATGCTAAGAGCTGTTCCTGACAAGCTTGGTGGATTAATTGTTATGGGTTCAGCGGTAGCGATTTTATTTGTAGTTCCGTGGCTTGATAATAGCAAGGCAGCATCAATTAGATATAAAGGGATTTATTCAAAAATAGCTTTGGCATTATTTGGTATCAGTTTCTTAACATTGGGTTATCTAGGCACAGTAGGTGTAACTGAGGTTAGGAAAACTATGAGTGTTATATGTACGGTTATCTATTTCGCATTCTTTATTTTAATGCCAGTTTATACAAAATTTGAAAAAACAAAAAAAGTTCCAGAGCGACTATGAACAAATATATTTTAAATATAAATCTAATCCATTTTTTTACATTTGTTTCATTAATATTTAGCATAAATTACCTATCTTCAGCAGAAGGCGGTCCTTGTAAGGACTATGGTGATTGCGATAAATTTAAATATTCGTTGAATGATATGGAGTCTCTTCAAAGAGGTGCTTCAACTTTTCTTAATTATTGTTATGGATGTCATTCTCTTCAATACTCAAGATGGGGTAGAGTGGCTAAAGATCTTCAAATTCCTGAAGATATTTTTTTTGACAATCTAGTTTTTGACAAGACTATCAAAGCGGGTGACTTAATGACTGGTGCAATGCGTGATGATGAATCAGCCCAGTGGTTTGGTGTAGCACCTCCTGATCTTACCCTGGTCAGTAGAGTTAGAGGTGATGACTGGATCTATACTTACCTTAGAGCATATTATGAAGATTCATCAAAACAATACGGAGTGAATAATTTAGTTTACCCTGGAACCGCAATGCCAAATGTTCTTGCTGGTCTTCAAGGCAATCAAAAACTGGTTTGTAAAGATATTCCTGTTCTTGCAAAAAATGGTGGTGAAAAGCGTGACAATTTAGGCAACACTGTTACTAAAGAGAAGTGTGGTTTTTTACAAGTTGAAGAAGGTTCAGGAACTCTAACCAAAGACCAATTTGATCAAGTAATATATGATCTTACTAATTTTCTTGTGTATGTAGGTGAACCGGCAAAGGCAACAAGAGAAAGAATTGGTTGGTATGTCATTTTTTATTTTCTAATATTTACAGCTTTATCAGCTCTTCTATATAGGGAATACCATAAAGACTATCATTAAAAAATAGGAAAAAATTATGATTTTATATTCAGATAGAGATGACCATTACAGCCAAAGAGTAAGAATAGTATTAGCGGAAAAGGATATTACTGCTGAAATAAAAGAATCTAAACCAGAAGAAACTCCTGAAGATATCTTATCGATCAGCCCTTATCACAAACTGCCAATATTGGTTGATAGAGATCTAGCAATTCACGATCCGTCTGTAATGATGGAATATCTTGATGAAAGGTTTCCGCATCCTCCATTACTTCCTGTATACCCAGTTGCAAGAGCAAATAGCAGAACTCTTATGTTAAGGATTGATAGGGAATGGTGCCCTATTGTAGACACTTTAATAGCAGGTGAATTACCAGAAAAAGAATTAATTAAACTTAGAGAAGAACTACTTCATGAGATATCTTCAATAGCTCCAACTTTCAAAGAGTTTAAGTATTTTATGAGTGATGAATTTACTCTTGTTGATTGCTGTTTTGCACCAATCCTGTGGAGGCTGCCTTCAATAGGCATAAGACTTCCTGTAAATAGGCACCTTAAACCTCTAATCGACTATCAGAAAGAAATATTTAAAAGACCTGGTTTTCTTGATAGCTTGTCTTCTTTAGAAAGAGATCTTAAAGAGGATTAGATATTTTCTTGATTTATTTTCCAAAAGAATAAATCTCTCTGAATGCATTTATCTTTGCTGTAATTTATGACTCCTGAATTAAGCAATACATAAGCTTCGTAAATATCAGCTTCTTTTAATAGTTCTGTAAGCAACAAATCCTCAATTAATCCTTGATTAATTTCATCGTCGATTGAATTTATTTTTGGTTTACTTGAAATCTTTTCATAAAAGTATTTTGGTGACGGTAAAAGCAAATCATTAAAATCTGTCAGTTGTTCCATACTTGCTGCGCCAGATAAAATTTCAGTAGTAGCATAAAAATCACTATTTAATAGATAGCTCCTAAAAATTGGAACTATTGATTTTCCAATAGAATAATCCATTAAAAAATATACTTTTTTAAAATCTTTTCTTTCTCTTGGTGAGTGTTCTAATTCTATATTTTGGTCTAAATCTTGAATTTTCTTTAATCTACCAAGGCTTTTATCAATCCCAAGAATATTTTGAGAATATATTTCATGATTTAAGTTATTTATTAGTGAAAATTTAGTGTCAGGAAATAATTGTTTTAAATTACCTACATGATTTTCAAATGGTTTTGTATAAATAACCAAAACATCTGCCGGATTCTCTTTTTTAAAAATAAAATTTTCAATCATGTTTCTTTGATCGCGAATATAACTATTACAAAAATACAGTAAATTAGAATCAAGAAGATTGGTATTTATTAAGTCAGCCTCTAAGTTATCAAAAACTATATTAAATCCAGTATCATTTTTGAGAATTGATTCAACAATGTACTCTCTATTTTGCTTGGAGGTTTTATAGGTTTTATCGATAGATTGAATACTTGCAATCTTTCTATTGTTTATGATTGCCTGCTTGATTTTTGAAATGGATAATTTTGTAATATATCCATCCTCTATATATTTATTAATAACTTCATAAAACTCAGGCTCATTTTTTTTATATTGAAACAATATCTTAAGATTGAATGAAATCTCATCTCTAAGATTTTCTGAAATATTCATATCATCATTGATCATATTTTGAATGTAAGAATTTTGAGGGCTATTAAGGTTATTTGAGTTATCTATAGTCGGAACAGATGCACATCCTGCAAGAACAAGAATTAAGGATATTAAAATAAATGTTAAGCTTGATCTTGTCACTTTATAATTATTATTATGTTAAATCTTTTATCAACCCCAATTGGCAATCTTAATGATATATCACTTAGAGCGATTGATGCTCTTAAAAATGCAGATTATATATATGCAGAGGATTCAAGAGTCACTAATAAACTCCTTAGCTTCTTAAAAATTGAAAAGAAATGTAGAACTTTACATGAACATAATGAAGAAATTGTAACCAATGATATTATAAAATTATTAATTGAAGATACTGAGATTGTTTTAGTTTCAGATGCTGGCACACCTGCAATATCCGATCCTGGTTACTACTTAGTCCAACAGTGCATCAAGAAAAATATTCCTTTCACACTTTTACCAGGACCATCATCTGTAATAAGTGCTTTAGTAATGTCTGGGTTATCTACGTCTAGTTTTTCATTTCATGGGTTTATTCCTAGAAAAAAAAATCAGAAAAAAGATTTTTTTAAGTCACTAAGGCATGAAAAAAATACAGTAGTATTATTTGAGTCTGCAAAAAGAATCGAAGACACTTTACAAGTATTAATAGAAGAATACTCTTCAACAAATAAGATTGCTTTGTGTAGAGAAATGACAAAGCTACATGAAACAATAGAAAGAGGCACCATAGAGGATGTATTTCAAAGATTAAAAGCAGGCAAAATAGTTCTTAAGGGTGAGTTTGTCGTTGTTATCGAGTGTTCATCAGAACTTAAAAAAAGCTTTATCATCGATAAAAAAATCAAAGAATCTTTTTTAAATTTTTTACCTGCAAAGGACGCGGCAAAACTCATCTCTCTTTTAACAAAAGAAAATAAAAGAGACATTTATAAGCAACTCTTAGATTAACAACTTATAATATTTATGAGTTGGTTGGGTGATCGCTAGTTTACTAGA
The DNA here is from genome assembly GCA_964469915.1 of uncultured Gammaproteobacteria bacterium. Lineage (GTDB taxonomy): Bacteria > Pseudomonadota > Gammaproteobacteria > Magnimaribacterales > D2472 > SCGC-AAA076-P13. Next base: position 23 of record CAYXZT010000058.1, on the reverse strand, counting down.
GGAAAGTCCGGACTTCATAGAGC
>CAYXZT010000057.1:0-5807 GCA_964469915.1 uncultured Gammaproteobacteria bacterium | reverse complement strand
CTGTTTCATATCAGCTTTTGCAATCATTGGTCCTGCTTCCATAGATGTGTGCATTTCATCTCCAGTTCTATCTAGGAAACCAGTATTAATAAATATAACTCTATCTTTAGCTGCTTTAATACATTCTTTTAAATTAACTGTAGTTCTTCTCTCCTCATCCATGATGCCAACCTTTACAGTCAGGGGTTCTAAATTAAGAGCTTTTTCCACTGCAGCAAAAAGATCACATGTAAAATTAACCTCTTCAGGCCCATGCATTTTTGGCTTAACAATATAAACGCTTCCGGTTTTAGAATTTTTAAATTTACTATTGCCATTAAGGTCATGCTTAGCAATACAAATTGTAAACATTGCGTCAAGAATTCCCTCTGGGACTTCATCACCATTTGCATCAATGACTGCTGGGTTTGTCATCAAATGACCTACATTTCTTACAAGCATCGTGCTTCTTCCAGGAAGAATAAATTCATTACCTTGTGGTGACTTATAAACTCTATCTTGAGTTAATTCTCTGGTCATTTCTTGATCATTTTTAATAAAAGTTTCTTTTAAATCTCCCTTCATTAAGCCAAGCCAATTTCTGTAGACAACTGTCTTGTCTGCTCCATCAACCGCTGCAACTGAATCCTCTGCATCTTGAATAGTAGTAACAGCTGATTCCATTAATACATCCTTAATACCAGCACTATCTGTTTTGCCTATAGGATGATTTTTATCAATCTGAATTTCAAAGTGAAGATTGTTGTTCTTAAATAAAAGACCAATCGAATCATTACCATGATCACAATAACCAACATAAGAATTTTGATTTTTTAGGCAAGTTACTGATCCATCACTCAATGACATAGAAAGAGACTCGTTATCAAAATCAAAACTATTTACATCTGAATAGGAGCCATTCTCTAAAGGAATAGTTGAATCAAGAAATGCTTTTGCAAAAGCAATAACCTTATCTCCCCTAACAGGATTGTATGAGCCTGTTTTAGACGCTCCATCTTCTTCAGATATGACATCAGTTCCATATAAAGCATCGTACAAACTGCCCCATCTAGCATTAGCAGCATTTAAGGCAAATCTTGCATTCATAACTGGAACAACTAGCTGAGGTCCTGCAATTGTTTTAATTTCAGCATCAACATTCTCTGTTGTTATTTTAAAATCACCAGTATCAGGAACTATGTAGCCTATATCTTTTAAGAAATTTTTATACTCTTCATGATTGTGCTCAGTTCCCTTTCTATTAATGTGCCATTCATCGATTTGTGACTGTATTTTTTCTCTTTTGGATAAAAGTTCTTTATTCCTTGGTGCAAATTCATTAATGATATTTTCAAGAGAAGACCAAAAATGATCGGAGTTTATATCAAGCCCATCAAGAACCTCATCTTCTAAAAAATTTTTTAATTCTTCTGATACAAGCATTTTTTTGGAATCTGGTTTAACAGAATTACTATCAGTTTTGGTTTTAAATAAAGAGACTATTTTGTTTAAGATATTCATGTTCAAAATTATAGCAACTTTGAATGATTATCCAATATGCAAAAATACTAACGTATTTTTCTTATATCAACATCCGGATTGTATTGCCATATCGAATTAGGTTTTAACATGGCAACTGGAGAGTATTTCATTAAAAAATTTCTACAAGAAGCAACAAAGGGGTTTGAAATATGATTCAACTTACCCTGGAGTGCAGAATCCAGATATATTTTTTTTACTCTGCTGTATCTAATTTTTTGGTACATTTTTTGAACAGCTTTTAAATCATTATTAGCTTGAATAAGCTTTCCAAAAATATATGCATCTTCCAATGCCATACAGCCACCCTGTCCTAAGAATGGAACCATTGGATGAGCCGCATCCCCAAGTAAAGTAATATTATTATCATATAACTTATCAGGTATTTTATTGATATACACTCCCCATTTATATATTTCACTGCTAGCTTGCAATGATTCATAGATGTGCCTTGTTGATTCTGGAAGATCATTGCAGAGATCCTCATACGTGCCTTTAGTTTTCCATGACTCTTCTATCTCAGCTGAAGTCTTAATAGCTGCAACAAAGCTAGTTCTGCAATTATCGATAGGATATGTAACTATATGAAAGTTAGGGCCAAGATGAATCTGATTATGCTCTTGTTCTTTTTGTAGAATTCCTCTCCATACTGAGTACCCACTATATATTGGTTTATCAGCATCTTTTTGTACTAAAGATCTGCATTTTGATTTAATGCCATCGCAGGCTGCAATATGTTTTACTTTAAGAGGGTCTCCATTTAAAAATATACTTGAGCTTATTAAATCAATGTTAGAAACCTCATGATTAAATAGGATTTCGCCATTCAAGGATAGATACTTATCAAGTAAGTTTTTATATAAACACTGTCGTGATGTTGTAACAACATCTATTGGAAATGAAGTTAGTTTTTTTTGATTGAAGAAAAATTGAACCTCTTTTGAGTTGCCTGATTTACTTCGTAAATTATTTTCTACACCAATATTTCTTAGAACTCTTAACCCATTTGGGGATATTGAAATTCCAGCGCCATGCTCACTAGCTGTTGATGATTTTTCAAAGATGACTACTGGGATGCCTGCTTGTTTTAAAACGCAGCCAAGCGACAATCCAGAAATACCAGCTCCAATAACAGCAATATGAGATGAGTAATCTTTCATAGAAATATTATGCCTAAAAAAAAGGGGAAGCATAAGCTTCCCCTTTTTATATTTATAGTTCTATTAGCTTTTTACAGGAACTATAGTGAATGATCTCTCATTAGTACAAGATCCACCTAGCTCAGCCATTGCCTCAAATTCAGGCAAGGTGTTGGCTTTTTTATCCCAGAAATTAGTCCAATTTTTACCATAAGCACCGATTGACGATGTAAATACCGCTTGAACAAAATCAAAATCCCATCCTGGCTCAACTCCAGTTTGAGGCCAAATCATTTTTCTGCCGGCAACATCTCCATGCTCTTGTGCAGCATGGGCATAAGCATGATACGCATCATAAAATTGCTCATTAGTAACGCCCTCACCTAATTTACAATCTGAGTAAACTACATAACCAGCTGTTCCATCTGGTGTTTCTGAAACTGTTCTTTGCCAAGTGTCTATAACTTGAGGAAATGTTACAGGCAAGTCATCTATAAGCTTCCCACCATTTTTTAACCAGTACTCATTTCCTACATAATGCTCCTCTGGACTTGGACTACTTCCAACCCAAATTACATCAAAAGTATTTAAACTATGCCCATAGTAAGGAACTAATATTGCAGAATTATAATTTTTAAAAACCTCTCCAGGCTCTCCCTCAGATGCCCATTTTGCCCATCTTGAACTCCACTTCATTAAATCATCCATGTCCTTTCCATCTTTAAAGACATTCACATAGTACTCAGCTTTGTTCGCTTCATATGTTGGCTTGCTTTTTTCATGACCGTCTGCATAAATTCCCATAGTGAAAACCATGCATAATGTTAATAATATTCTCATTATTTATCTCTCCCTTTTTAATTAATGATTATTAATACTACATTATTTGTAATACTTTTATAAATTAAAGAGTATTCAAATAAAATATATTATTTTTAGTCTACTTTTCCTGATAGATCATATTGATTAATAAATGACCATATTTCTTTGGTAGCATCAATGCCATAATTAGACTCTGATGGCCATGTATGAGGCATACCGCTGCTCTTTAAAAGTTCAACCTGTACATTATTTTGACAATCTTTGTATGTCTTGTGTTCGACTGACATACCAAGATCAAAAAAATCAATAATTCGGATATCTGGAACTGAGTTACATAAATTATAATCAGACCAGAACTCTAAAGTGGTTTCAATAGGCACCATTCCCAAAGCTGAGTTTCCATTGAATGGAACTGTTGGATCTAATGCTCCATGAATTTGCATAACTGGGGTTGGATGCTCTGGATTGCAATCTTCTAACATTTCAGCACTAAATGACCCTGTTACTGAAATAACGGCTGCAATTTTAGAGCTTAAATTACAAGCAAGGTTATAGCTCATAAAACCCCCATTAGACATTCCAGAGGAATAAATTCTATTCTTGTTAATGGTTGCCTTATCATCAATGAGATCAATAATCGTATCAATGAAATCAATGTCATCAACAGTACTTCCAATAGTCCAAGCCCCAACATTCCAGTGCGATGAGCTGGAGGTAAAAGCTGTTTCTAATTTATAGCCTTGAGCATATACGACAATAGTTTTATTGGTATTTGCGAAGGGTTCGTGCATTGTATAAGACTTGTGAGTTTCAGCAGAAGAGCCATAACCATGCAATGCAAATAAAATTGGAGCTTCATCATTATTTGTTATGGTTGTTGGTGTATATATTAAATAATATCGATCAAGGCCTTTGTGAGTTAACGAACATCTTTCAGTATTAGCTGAATAATAAACACAGTTTTCAGATGGCTCTGAAACTGGAGGTGATGGAGCTGGTTCGGGACTATCAGATGATGAACTTCCTCCACCACCACATGAAGCAATAAAAAATAAAAGGAAACAATATAAAAAATATTTTTGTCTAATCATTAATATAATTTAGCTTAATAGGAAAAAGAATCAAGGAAGAAAATGGTGCGGTACGCCGGTCTCGAACCGGCGGCCTTCTGCTTGGCAAGCAGACGCTCTACCAACTGAGCTAGTACCGCAATTTGAGGAGTAATATAACCTTTAAGAGTTGTGCTTTCAAGCACAATTGAAAGGTATAAAGAGAAAATAGGAATCAACAAGAAGTAATTAATTTACTTTGATCTTTTTGATTTCTTTAAAGCCAAATTCATCCTGTGAAAGCAAAACAAAAAAGGCAGCATTAGAAGTAACAGGCATGGCTATTTCAAAATTTTGAGGTATATCTGCTTGGAAAACTGTTTCATCCTCATATCCTATATGATCGATATGCATTGTAAATGGGTCACCAAGACCAACTAACATAATCTGATTACCTTTATCATTTAACACCTTAATAGCATATTTATCTTTTCTAGATATGAGTCCATATTGCATTAAAGACTGAGTGCTAGGTTTGGCAACTTTAACACCCAATAGAGAAATATTATTTACACTCCCAGTGATACTAAATATTCTTGCCTCTTTATCCATACTAACTTTTTGATCTAATCTATCAAATTGTTTAAGAGATGCATTTTCTTCAGCTCCAAGACTTAGAGTGAATATAATAATTGCTATTGAAAATACTTTATTTACCATTTTGCCCAATTTATCCCCCATGTAAAACCTAATGGACCATTCATATAGCCATAAGAAAAACCACTATATTCACTTGGATCCGGATCTGTTCTAAAGTCATTGCACCCACCATTAGAGTAATCAGCACACCATACAAAGTATGACTGAAAAATACCTTCATAAAAATCAGTATTATCTAAGACATCATCTGCTGCTATTACGGTCCCTGTCAGATCGACTGCTTTGGCTGTATATATATCAACGCCATCTGATCTATTAAAGGTAACAGTTTTTTGATTCTGAAGTGCAACTTGTTCTACACCATTAACATACCACTTGAGAGTGATTTTAGATGTATCGTATTCTGCATTGATAGTCATTTCCCAGGCAGCATTATCTGTAGTGAAGCCAAAATCAGCATCATCGAATGCATCATAAAACCCTTGATTTTGAATGGACCCAACAGCAAAACCTTCAACATTTACATCGCCATAACCACCACTTGAGCATGTATCCATTATTGAACAAAATGTTGGCCTATAATTATCAAACTCACCATAATAATTACCCTCAAAAAGTC
>CAYXZT010000056.1:0-5851 GCA_964469915.1 uncultured Gammaproteobacteria bacterium | reverse complement strand
ACTTCATTAATACACAGCTTTGGTCTAAGAATAATAATATTGATATTTTTTATTTCTCATCTTTTGATGAATCTTGGAAAGTTGATAGTGAAGGTGATGTTGGAGCTTATTGGGGTTTATGGAACAAAGATGAAGTGCGTAAGTTTTAAGTTGAAATATTAATTTTCTTTTATTCTCATTTTAGTATTTTTGTGTATAATTCCACTCTATTATGGCAGATAAAAAACAAACAAAAGTATACTTAATTCCTGAAGGCGAAACTCGTGATAGCCATACCTATCATTACACAGCTATCAAGACTAGGAAATTTACTCTTGAAAATAAAAAGATGAGACTTAAAAAATTCAATCCTGCTAAACGAGTCCACGAATGGTTTGTTGAAGCCAAGCTTCCACCACATAACTAGAATCTTATTCCTCCAATCTTAACTCTGTTGAAGAGATGTCATCTCTAAAACTACCTTCTTCAAATCCAGTGCATCTACTCTTGATATTAGATGGGATGATAATATCTCTAAGCGAGATAAATTTGTTATTGACCTTTCTACCAAAGACTAGAAAATTAATATTGTGGTCATTAAACCTATCAATATGGTCAATCATATCTTTTTTATTTGAATAAAATTTTTCATCAAATACTCTCATCAAAGTATCAGCTCCAATAATAAAAACAGAGTTAGGAAACATTTCTGCTTTCTCACTAAATCTTCCCGCTGACGTCATTACCCAGCTATCATTTTCAGTAAACTGATCTAGTGTTCTTTTTATTTCATGAAATGTTAAAGGCGGCTTATCGGCATTCCTTGCACATATTTCAAATGTTGCCCTCATCCCTGTCTTTTTTTCTGCCAATTCTCTCATTCTTAAGTGTCCATCATGAAGTGGATTAAATGATCCCGGAAAAATTAATTCCGGAGTGGATCTATCGCTTGAAACATAGTTAACTTCATTGTTGAGTAATTTTTTCCAAGATTTTTCTGCTTTAACAATATGAATAACTGGAATCTCAACATGGGAGGGCAATGGTTTATCAATTCCACAACATTCAGCTAATAGGCATAAAACATATTCAGTTATAAGTTGCTCTTCTTCTTCTCTTGTTCTTGATCCCTTTATTAGCTTGCATTCAACTGATTTTGTAAAAGATTCAGTTTGTACTGAAATATAAAACTTATGATCTCCAATTTTTGTATAGGTTGTTGCCAGACTAGCGGTTACAGAGATCCCTATAAAGTATTTCTTTTTATATTCATTATCAATTTGTAAGCATTTTTTATATGCGTTTGCTGCCATACTAAGAGATGTATTAAGGGAGCAATAATGATCAGGCTTCCTATTAAGAAATAGATCCATTGATTTCTTTGAGTAAGGTATATATGACTCTAAAACTGTGTTACTTGCTCCAGGTACTTTTAATAATGATGAAATTGCATTTGTTCCCCCACCACTAGAAACAAAAGTAATCCTATACTTAGATTCATGAATCTTTTGAATTAGTTTTATATTATTAGACACTTATATTATTTGCTATATTTTTTAGTATTTTAACCTATTAAATATCAATCATTGATAGAATTAATTTATGAAACGCACTTTCTTATTTATTTTAACTTTGATGGCAATCAATATACATGCATCTGCAATCAACCAAACCACATATGCTTATTGGGATAAACCTGATGTAGAAATTTTTTATATTACTCCAAAAAAAATTGATAAAGATACGCAATTATTATTTGTTATTCATGGCAATAGTAGAAATGCTAAAGATTATATTTCAGCATGGATTCCATATGTTAGTAATAAAAATATTATTGTAGTTGCACCTCAATTTGATAAGAGTAATTTTAGATATTTTTTTCTATTAGAGTCCGCCACATCCTCTGGAGCAATAAATAATAATTCTGATGAGTATATTAATAAATCTATATCTTCGTTTTTTAATTTCTTCCAAAGCAAGTTTTCTCTATCAACTAACGAATACAAAATGTTTGGTCATTCCGCCGGTGCTCAATTCACACATAGATATATGTTGCTTAGTAATGATAAAAGAATTTCAAGTGCTGTAATTGCTAATGCTGGTTGGTATACATTCCTTAATGGAAATAACTTTCCCTATGGAATTAAAAATACACCAATAGAAATTTCAAGCGAACATATCAAATGGTTTTTGTCTAATAAATCTTCTCTGTTGATTGGTAGGAATGACGTTAACCTAAAAAGTGTCAATTCGTCTAAAGGAGCTCAAAAACAAGGTATTACACGTGTTGATAGGGCAAGTGGTTTCTTTGAGTCACTGATAGATATTTCTGAAAACAATAATATTCCATTTAGATGGGGCTATAAGGTTGTTGATAATGCAAACCATAATTATCTAAAGATGACTCCTGTAGCAGCAAAAATACTGTTAGAGGATGTCAGTTCATTTGATTAATTTGTATTATTTTCTATAAATTCTTCAGCTTTAGTAAAGATTAATTTTTTTCTTTGTTGGTCTAATTTAGATAATGCATTCACCATTAGAGATAGCCTTGGATTACTTTTAAAGAAATTAAGATTATTTTCTATAAACCTCCAATAGAGACCATCAACAACATCACACCATTCACCTTTTTTATGGTTAGACATCCTGAGCATATAACTTGAACCACATATATATGGTTTGGTTGAGAATATACCACCATCAGCAAATGTACCCATACCATAGACATTGGGAACCATGACCCAGTCAGCTGAATCTATATACATTTCCATAAACCATTTATAAATTAAATCAGGATGAATTCCTGAAAGATTCATAAGATTTGAAATTATCATAAGCCTATTAATATGATGCGTGTAACCATAATCATTAGATTCAATAATAGCTGTATCAAGAGGAGGGATGCCTGTTGATCCATCATACCAACTATCAGAGAGGCCTCTAGAATGTGACCAAAAATTAAATCCTTTATATTGTGGCATATTGTTCCAATAGACCCCCATTATAAATTCTCTCCACCCCAATATCTGTCTAATAAATCCTTCAACTGAATTTATTGGTATAGCTCCATTAGATGATTTATAGGCCTCTTCAGCAGCTTTAACGCATTCAAGGGGATTGAGTAGTCCTGAATTTAAATATGGTGATAATAATGAGTGATACATGAAAGGATCATCTTTATTAATAGCATCCTGAAAAGTACCATAATTAGGCAGAAATACATCAAGGAATTCTATGAATAAACTCCAGGCATCATCATGAGTAACTACCCAATTAAAATTTTCTAAATTACCAGGTGATGATTGAAAAATTTCCTCTACTTCTATCATTACCTCTACAGTCAATGAATCTGTTTTAATTTTATTTCTTTTTGGTATTTCATCTTTAAGTTGTGAAACTCCTTTTCTATTATCTTTATCAAAATTCCATTTATCACCAATAGGCTTACCCTTATCATTCATTAGAATATTAAATTTTTTTCTAAGCCACCTGTAGTAGTATTCTTGAATCGTTGTTTTTTTTCCTTCAGACCAAGCCTCATAATCATCTGTAGTTGAAATAAATTTCTTGTCATCAAAAACTTCAAGCTTCACCTCATGTGATTGGCAAAAATACATAAGATCTTTGAGGGTTTTGAAATCCGATGGCTTTGAAACCATAAGGTTTTTAAAAGCATTATCTTTATGAAGACTATCAAGATAATTGATTAGACTTGATTCAGGATTTTTGCTAATTTTTTCATGTAATGAATTTTTATGATTAATTATATTTATAAAATGCCTAAAAGCACTTATTAAAAATACTAACTTATGCTTGTGATGATTAATTTCATAGAAAGATTCTAATGGTTCATAAAATATAATTAAATCTTCTGTACTAGCTTTCTTTAGTACCATATTATCTTTAGAAAGCTGATCAGGAAAAATTAAACCTATTGAACTCATTAATTACAGCTTATCAGGAAAATAGAAAATGTTAGAAATATTTTTTTAGAGATTTAAAAAAACAGAATTTACAGTAGATCCGTTTATATCTTTAATACTCATTTCTACGGTTTGTAATTTGGTATCAATTTTTAGCAGACCATAATTAACTTTATTGTAAACTTTACCAACCATAAGTGAGTCAGTTTCATTGATTTCTGTCATAGTGAAGCTACTTATAGGCCTATTCATTGATGATGATGTTATTTCAACAATATCTTTATTTTTATAGATAGCAGCTTTATGTCTATCACCTGAAATAATTATAGTTTTTATTTTTGAATCCGATATGGTCTTTAAAAGCCTATTCATCTCTTTTGGAAACAGTGACCATTTTTCATATCCATGATCTTTTGGAAGAACCTGAATAGATGATGCTAGAATCACCAGATCAGATTCAATTTTTAAAACTTTTTCCAGCCACTTCCACTGAGTAGCACCTAGTATTGTGGCTTCATTACTTGTGTTATCTGCAAACAGAGGGTATTTACCACTAAGTTTAATAAGATCAGATCTAAAGAACCTAGTGTCTAGTGCAACCAAATGAACTCTAACACCATCAATATTTATTAATTTGTTAAAGTAAGTACCTCCTCTGTTATATCTTGGATCTTTTTCATCAATTGGCCAAAAATCTAAGAATAGCTTCTGTGCCTCATCTTTGTTATTGTAGGATCCTCCTCCATCATTTATTCCATAATCGTGGTCGTCCCAAACAGCCTCTATCATTGAACTATCTAGCCATTTCGGCAACATTTTCTTTTGTTTGTCATATGCTGCTTTCATATTCCCCAGATCACCAGAAGGCTTATCACCATAAACATTATCACCAAGAAAGATAAAAGAATTAATAGATTCTTTTTCAATAGAACTCCATATCGGCTGAGGTGCATTTTGATCTAAGCATGATCCAAAACCAATTATATATTTTTCAGCATATGCGCTATTCGAAAATAATATAATTATTAAAAATAGATCAAGTCGAGTATATAATTTCATTTAACTATTATAACTATTGTTAATGACTCATCTGCTTAAAATTGTTTATTTTTTTTTAATTTCTGTTGTTCTGGTTGCGTGTGGCAATGAGAAAATACAAACCAAGTCCCTAAACAGTTTAATATCGCCTAATTATTCATTTAATCAGGATTTTTTCTATTGTGATCTCAATAAGAATATGTCTCTATTAAACTTAGAATCATTTTTATCTAAATTTGTTAGTGATAATGTTAATGACTTTTCTAATATTTTAGATATTAATATTTTATTTCCTGATAAAACACAGGAAGTTACCGAATTTGTTTTTTCAGTAAGATCAAATCAAAATTCAAAAGAAGTTTCAGATTTTGTGAACTTATTAGACATGGATGACTTCAATAAAATTGCTTCGTGTAATTATGCTATTCAACAATTTGATGCCACGGATTTAATTCAATCAGAGTCAGAGGCTACTAATGATTTTTTGAACGTTGAAATTCTAAGATGCACTTACAATCCTGGATATAATTTTGGAACTTTTAGAATATCCATTGATAGGTTTGTAAATGCAGTAGGGCGCCTTAAATTACCTTACAGCCTTTCTTATATAAATTTGAAAAAAAATAATAGCTTTATCTGGATAAATTCCTTCAATATCAATAATCAGGAAGAGTTTTTAGAAAAAAATTGGATTTCAGATGATGAGTCAAAGGCTATTAAGGATGAGTTCAACGAAAATGCAACCTGCCTTGATTCAAAAAAATATAAGTCTTACGAACTGATTTAGATATAAAACTATTTTGTTTTTAAAAAAGGAAGCATTTAGATTCCTTTTTAATTATAATAAGACTCGAAAATAGCGGGTATCGTATAATGGCTATTATAAGAGGTTTCCAACCTTTTGATGA
>CAYXZT010000055.1:0-5871 GCA_964469915.1 uncultured Gammaproteobacteria bacterium | reverse complement strand
GCAAATTCTTTAAGAATTTCTATATCGATAATAGAAGATGCTTTTTTATGTGTTCTTCTTAAAAAAACCTTTGGAGCAAAACCATGCTCGTAAGCTTCTTTCCATCTTTCAGCACAAACACACCAAGAGTCACCATCTTTTAGACCAGGGAAATTAAATTCAGGTTTTGGCGTAGATAGGTCATTGCCTCTAGATTTTGAGAAAGATAAAAAATCTTCTGTTATTAATGAGCAAACAATATGAAGACCGCGATCATGTTTGTCTGTATGACAAAAGCCATTTCTAAAATAGCCAGTTATTGGATTTGAACAACATTCGTTAATTGGCTCATCAAATACATTAATTTGACTCATTTTTTTTCTCATCCTTATATTTTTGATAGTCTTCCCAGTCATGCGGGGTGCCTACATTTAATATTCCTTTTTGAGCTCTGTATAGACTTTGTGTTCTTAACTTGGTCTTGTCCTCTTCCTTGCCAAATATTTTATTCCAACCATCTTCAAAATACTTTCTGAGATTTCTTTTTGCCATTAATGAAATGAATTAAAGATTGAGACAAATATGATGCCTGTGCCAATAACACCTGATATACAAATTATAAGATCAACAAAAAATACTTGGAGTAGTTTTTTCCATACACCATCTGTTGAATTTTTTGAAAGCTCTAATTTAAAAACAGCAATTGCTGCTGCCTTGAACCAACCAAATACAAATAAAAACGTTATAGCTCCACAAACAAATAAAACTAAATTAGAACTCATACAATATGATTTTCTCTATCTTTCGTTGCGGTCCTTTTGACACCATCTTTTGATGTGTATTCTTGAGTGATTCCTTTGGCGCCAGCTCTTCCTTTCCTGGAATTATTCAATAGGGTAACTATAGCTATGCCTGATGCGGCGCCTATCGATAAAAAAATTATAGCTTCTAGCATTTGCTCTCCTTAGATTTATTTTGCTTTAATAGAAAGCTCTTTTACAGCAGAATTAAATTCTTCTTTTATTCTTCCTACTAACTCTTCTACAGAAGGTGAATCTTCAATTAAACCAATTCCTTGACCTGAACCCCAAATATCCTTCCATGCCTTAGACTTAGTATTGCCCCCAGAACCAAAGTTCATAGTTGATTTATCAGCATCCGGAAGATTATCAGGATCCATTCCTGCATTTTTAATTGATGGTTTTAAGTAATTTCCATGAACACCTGTGAATAATGAAGAATAGACAATGTCGTCTGCTACACTTTCTTCAAGCATCTTTTTATATTCTGGATCAGCATTTGCTTCTTTAGTAGCTATGAACCTTGTGCCCATGTAAGCAAAGTCAGCACCCAAGGCCAATGAAGATGCTACAGAATAACCGTCCCCAATAGATCCAGACAAAATAACAGTTCCATCAAACCACTGTTTTACCTCTCTAAGAAGTGCAAATGGAGATAAAGCACCAGCATGCCCTCCTGCACCAGCACAAACAAGAATTAAACCATCAACTCCTTGCTCTGCTGCTTTTCTTGCATGCTTTACATTTATAACATCATGATAAACCAATCCGCCATAACTATGAGCAGCTTCAACAAGCTCAGCAGGTGGTCTTAGTGAAGTAATAATTATTGGCACTTCTTGTTTCACACATGTAGCCATGTCTTCCATAAGCCTATCATTAGAACCATGACAAATTTGATTCACGGCAAATGGAGCAACTTTAGCATCAGGATTTTGTTCTTGATATTCAGCAAGTTCAGTTTTTATTCTTATAATCCATTCTTCAAGAACATGTTGAGGTCTAGCATTAAGTGCAGGAAATGACCCTATGATTCCTGCCTTACATTGTGCAATTACGAGCTCTGGCCCTGAGACCAAAAATAAAGGTGAGCCAATAACAGGTATAGATAAATTGTCTTTAATATGATCATGAATTGCCATTTTTGATTCCTTGGATAATTATTTTTTTAGTATTCTATATAAATTTTAGTAGTCTGTAACTAAATAAACTAAAGCTCTTAGACCTTCGTCTAAAGCTCCATCATCTACGACAAAGTAAGGCGAGTGGTTTCCGGGTGCTTCCATTACCCCAGGAGCATTAACACCTAACCAAAAATACATTCCAGGAATAACATTTGAAAAAAATGAAAAATCTTCTGCCCCTGTCGAAGGTATCATTTCATAGACTTTGTTGTTTGTTGCTTGCATCAAAGAGGGTGTAAGCCTTTCAACAAGATCAGTATTATTAAATGTGACTGGATAAAATCCACCTACATCAAACTCAACAGTTATTTCTGCTCCTGTTCCAAGAGCAACTCCTTCTGCAACCTGTCTTATCTCTTGATAGATTTCTTCTCTAAGCTTTGGATCAAAAGTCCTAATAGTGCCTTGAATTTCTGAGTCCTCAGGAATTATATTTCCTCTTGTGCCTGATCTGACTATTCCAACTGATATAACAGCTGGATTATTTACTATATTTATTCTTCTACTAACAATAGTGTTGAGATTTTGTATCAATTCAGCACTAGCCATTATTGGGTCTATTGAATCCCATGGCCTTGATCCATGAGCCTGAACTCCCTTTATCTTAATTCTGTAGGTCCCTGCTGCTGCCATTGCTGGTCCAGATGAGACTCCAATATATCCATGAGGTCCGTTACCAACATGAAGACCAAAAATAACTTCAGGGTTGTATTTATCAAAAATACCCTCTTCAAGCATCATTTTAGCTCCGCCATTTTCTCCCTCTGGTGGCCCTTCTTCAGCCGGTTGGAAAATAAGCATGACATTCCCTTTGAGCTGGTCTTTATTTTTTGCAAGAAATTCAGCAACACCCATAAGTATAGCTACATGAGCATCATGACCACATGCATGCATAACGCCAACACTTTGGCCTAGATATTCTGTCATTTTTTTAGACGCAAATGGAAGCCCTGTTTTTTCAATAACTGGAAGGCCATCCATATCAGCCCTAAGAGCAATTGTTGGTCCAGGTAAATCTCCCTCGATAAGACCAACAACACCTGTATATGCGATTTGTGTTTCAGCTTTTATACCCAACGAAAGGAGGTGCTCTTCAACCTTCTTGGCTGTTCTGAACTCTCTGTTGCTAAGTTCAGGGTTCTGATGAATGTCATGTCTCCATTCAATGACCTTATCCATTAAAGGGCTTATTTGTTTCTCAAGATCATTTTTAAGATCTGCAGAAATTGATGAAGAGAGAAGAACAGAAAAGAAAAGCATTAATTTATTCATTTTAAGATTATAATCCCCCCTTTTTTAAGAGACAAATCAGATGAACATTGAGAACCTCAGAAACATAGCTATTATTGCTCACGTCGATCATGGCAAAACTACTCTTGTTGATAAGCTTCTTCAGCAATCTGGAACACTTGATAGAAAAAATATGGATTCTGAAAGAATAATGGATTCTAACGACCAAGAAAAAGAAAGAGGCATTACTATAACTGCTAAAAATACCTCAATAAACTGGAATGACCATTTAATAAATATTGTGGACACACCTGGACATGCAGATTTTGGCGGAGAAGTTGAAAGAGCCTTGTCTATGGTTGATTCAGTTCTTTTATTAGTAGACGCTGTTGACGGCCCAATGCCACAAACAAGATTTGTGACTCAAAAAGCTTTTGAAAAGGGCCTAAAGCCAATAGTTGTTATTAACAAAGTAGATAGGCCTGACGCTAGGCCACACTGGGTACTTGATCAGGTATTTGATCTTTTTGATAGGCTTGGAGGAACAGATGAACAATTAGATTTCCCAGTCATATATGCCTCTGCAATTGAGGGTATTTCTGGCTTGGAACCCGAAAGCATGACATCAGATATGACGCCATTAATGCAAATGATTTTAGATAAAGTCCCAGCACCAGAAGTAAATATTGATGGTCCTCTTCAACTACAAATCAGTGCTCTTGATAGCAATAGTTATGTCGGAGTTATTGGAATAGGCAGAATTAAGCAAGGTGCGGTAAAACCAAATGACCAGGTTGTTGTTATCAATAGAGATGGTGAAACAAGAAAAGGTAAAGTTCTTCAAGTAATGGGTTATGAAGGACTAGATAGGGTAGAAGTCTCAAAAGCCGAAGCAGGATCAATCGTTTGTATTACAGGAATAGATAAATTAAATATTTCCGATACGATCTGCGACCCTTCTTCTGTGAGTGCTCTTCCTGCTTTGTCTGTAGATGAGCCAACTGTAAGCATGACATTTCAGGTAAATGACTCTCCTTTTGCTGGAAGAGAAGGTAAATTTGTAACATCTAGAAATATTAAGGAGAGGCTTGAGAAAGAGCTAATTTCAAACGTTGCGCTTAGAGTAGTTCCAGGTGATAGTCCAGATAAGTTTATTGTTTCAGGGCGAGGTGAACTTCATCTCTCAGTTTTAATTGAAACAATGAGAAGAGAAGGATTTGAACTAGCGATTTCAAAACCACAAGTTATTCAAAAAGACGTAGATGGAGAAATTCATGAACCTTTTGAACAAATTGTTATTGATGTTGAAGAAATTCATCAGGGCGCTGTGATGGAGGAGCTAGGTCCCAGAAAGGCTGAGCTTCAGAGCATGGAGTCTGATGGAAAAGGAAGAGTAAAATTAGAATTTATTGCTCCATCAAGAGGAATCATAGGGTTTAGATCACACTTCCTCACTATCACTAGCGGAACGGGAATCATGACTAGTGTATTTGATCATTATGGTCCTGTAAAAGTTGGTGAGCTCGCAAAAAGAACTAACGGGGTTATGTATTCTATGATGGCAGGCAAGACCTTAGCCTATGCATTATTTAATTTACAAAATAGAGGTAAGTTATTTCTAGGTCATGGTAATGAGGTTTATATAGGACAAATTGTTGGCCTGCATTCAAGAGATAACGATCTTCCTGTTAACCCAACAAAAGCTAAGCAGCTTACAAACATAAGGGCTGCTGGAACAGATGAAAACCTTATACTGGTTCCTCATATTAAACATACCCTTGAGCAAGCTCTTGAGTTTATTGAGGACGATGAGCTTGTCGAAGTCACTCCCGAATCAATACGTTTGAGAAAAAAAGGCAGAGTTAGAACATAAAAAACTACTAATCATTTAACTCCTAGGCCTATTAATAGCCTGTAAAAAATATAAACTTAAATATCATTTAATTTATATAAGAGGGAGAAATGAATAATCTAAAAACTTTTTTTGCATGCTTTGCTTTAATAACTTTGGCTGCATGTAATATGGAAAATAGCTCTGATAGTGATCATCAGGCTAGAATGGATCTAGCAACCGCTTGGGTTACTGCTGCTAATACTGGCAAAGCTGAAGCCATAGAAATGGTTGAAAAAAATATGGCTGAAGATGGAGTCCTTGCTGGAGATAGATATGTTGGAATGGGCTTTATATGGAATCCTGACGAAGCTGGGATGACTGTTACCTATATCATTCCTGACAGCCCTGCATCTAAATCCTTAGAAGTAGGCGACTCTTTTGTTGAAGTTGCTGGCGTTCAAGTATCTGATGATAATAGAAACAGACTAGGGTTCAGAGGTAAGCCAGGCGAAGAGGTTGATGCAGTTGTTTTAAGAAATGGTGAATTGGTTGCAGTTACAGTTGCTAGAGGTGCTGTAAGACAAATGTCTTCGAAAGAACAAATGCTTGAAAATATGTCTGAGGGTGATGCAGAAGGCTGGGGTCCTGAAGAGTTTAATGTAATTGAGACTTCGGTGACAAATGATGGCGTTGTTTGGGTATTAAGCTGGGCTAAATTTACTGAGGATGCAACTGGTCTGGAAGCAAATGCTTATACAGCAACAAGATTTGTATTCAATGATGATGGTAAAGTGTCAAGAGTTGCAAATCTAACAGAAGATAGGTTTGTTCTAGAGCAGCAAGG
>CAYXZT010000054.1:0-5916 GCA_964469915.1 uncultured Gammaproteobacteria bacterium | reverse complement strand
TATCCTTCATGGTAACCAGTCCACTCAAAGACTTGTTCTCATCTATAACTAGGATTTTTTCTATTCTATTTTCATACATTAGTTTTTTTACAGTATCTTGAGATGTCCCTTCTTGTACGGTAACTAACTTTTCAAAAGGAGTCATAATTGATGCTACGGCAGCCTGCATATCATCTGCGTATCTAAAGTCCCTGCTAGTAACAATACCTTTTAGCTCTTGATTATCAACAACAGGCATTCCAGATATATTCAATTCATCTGTTAGTTGTTTAAGTTCTGCAATAGATTTATTTGACTCGATTGTAATTGGATCTCTTACAACTCCACTTTCATATTTCTTGACGCTTTTGACTTGAAAAACTTGCTCTTCAATAGAGTTATTCTTATGAATGATTCCAATCCCCCCGGCCTCTGCAAGGGCAATAGCCATACGGGATTCTGTAACAGTATCCATTGCCGCAGAAATAAGAGGCATTTTAATAGATATGTTTCTTGTTAGTCTTGTTTCGGTTGATGCCTCACTAGGGATAAAGTCGCTATACCTAGGTGATAAGAGAACATCGTCGAATGTTAATGCTTTTGATTTTACCTTGTCCATGCGAGATTATAGCAAAACTTGGAAGAAAAAAAAATCTAACGCCTTTTAAACAATAATGCTTTAAAAAAGTAAGCCCAAAATGTAAATCAAAGTAAGTCCCGCATTAAGAACAATTACTGTTTGCTCTTTCCAAAGAACTCCTACAATTACCCATAGAGTGTTGGCAGAGATAAAAGCCCAATGATGATATTCAAGTTCAGGAACAAAACTAGCTAATGATGCAGCAATAATTAATATTGCTGTTGCTGCCCATGCTAACAGCTGATGTGGTTTTTCATTTTGCTTCATATCTAAAATTATCCTTAATTAAAGTAATTTATCTGTTTTTGCTGCGCAGATAAAATCATTTTTATGTAATCCTTCAATTTTATGTGACCACCAAATTACTGTTACTTTTCCCCATTCTAATACTATCTGTGGATGATGATCTTCATCGTCAGCCAAGCTAGCTACTTTATTAGAAAAATCTACAGAGTCTTTATAACTTTTAAAACTAAAAATTTTTTGAATTTTATTAATTGGTTCATCTATTAAAAACCAACCGTTAATTTCTGATAGAAGAATTTGAATTTGATCTTGTGGTACTTTTGGAGCATCGATTTGACATGCCTCACATGACTGAGAGGATAAATCATTCACTAATGCCGCCTTTTGTAAGTTTTGCTGGATCTAATAATTTTTCAAGCTCTGCTTTGCTTATACCTGTTTCTTCATGAGCAACATCAACAATTGATTTACCTTCTTTATAGGCTTTTTTTGCTACCGCTGCGGCTTTGCTGTAACCAATAATTCTATTTAAAGCAGTAACTAAAATTGGATTTTTTGAGAGTGACTCGTTGATGTTTTTTGAATTAACCTTAAATGTCTTGATGGATTTATTTGCTAACAACGGCATGGCGTTACCCAAAAGATTAATGCTTTTTAATAGATTGTATGCAACTACAGGCAGCATTACATTAAGTTGGAAATTTCCACTCTGTCCAGCCAAAGTAACAGTAACATCATTACCGATAACATCAGCACAAGCCATCGCAACAGCCTCTGGGATAACCGGATTTACTTTTCCAGGCATAATACTGCTTCCTGGCTGAAGAGCTTCAAGCTCGATTTCTCCCAAACCAGTTAAAGGTCCGCTATTCATCCATCTTAGATCATTAGAAATTTTCATTAAGATAACGCTAAGGTTTTTTAATGCTGAAGATAGCTCAACAGCATTATCTACAGAGCTAAGACCTTGAAAAAAGTTTTTAGCTGGCTTTGTTTTAAATTTGGTCAACTTATTAAGCTCAACACAGAAAGTTTTTGAAAAATCTTTATGAGTATTAATACCAGTTCCTATAGCGGTTCCGCCTTGAGGAAGCTCATTCATTCTTTGGGTAGCTAAAAGCAGTGATTTTTTATTCGATTCGAGTTGTGCCTTCCATCCAGAAAGCTCTTGAGAGAAATCTATTGGCATGGCATCCATTAAATGTGTTCTACCGGTTTTAACATTTCCTTTAACTTCTTTCATTTTTGAGTCTATAACTTTAATTAACAGATCAAGATTAGGAAGTAGTAGTCTGTGCATGTCAATTAGTGCACTTACACAAATGGCGGTAGGAATAACATCATTAGAGCTTTGGCTCATATTAACATCATCATTTGCATTAATTTTTAATTTAGATTTTTTTGAAGCAACATTTGCAATTACTTCATTAGCATTCATGTTAGTACTAGTTCCAGATCCTGTTTGAAATACATCTAAAGGAAACGAAGTATCATAAACACCATCGAGCACCTCTTTGGAGGCATTTTTAATGGCTTTTGTTTTATTAGCAGGTAATAATTTTAATTTATTGTTTGTTGATGCAGCTGAGTATTTAATTATTCCAAGTGCTTCTATAAAAGATCTTCCAAAAGGAAAAGCAAACTTTATACCGCTTATAGTAAAGTTATCAAGCGCTCTTTGAGTTTGAGCGCCCCATAATGCGTTTTGAGGTACTTTAACTTCGCCGAGACTATCTTTTTCTATTCTAAATTTCATAATAAACCTTTTTTTTGGTAAGCTATTTTAACATTCAAAAATGCAGAGAGGTACATGGAATGACAAATGTTTCACCAATAAAAATTGATATCACTGACGGAAGGCTTCCATTAAAAGGAAAAGGTCTTGAGATGACTGAATTTGCCAATGTGGCCGAGCTTAGAAGAAATCAATTAGAGAAACTAGCTGCTGGATTTAGAATGTTTGCCTATTTTGGTTTTAATGAAGGCGTTGCTGGGCATATTACTCTTAGAGATCCTGAGTTTTCTGATCATTTTTGGGTAAATCCTCTTGGAGTTCATTTCTCTCAAATATCTGTTTCAGATTTAATACTTGTTAATCATGACGGAAAAGTAGTGCAAGGCGATAAAGACGTTAATGTTGCTGCGTTTGCTATTCATTCAAGACTCCATGCAGCAAGACCAGATGTTAATGCTGCTGCTCATTCTCATTCTATTTATGGACGAACATTCTCAACTTTAGGCAAACCATTAGATCCAATATCTCAAGATGCCTGTGCATTTTATGAAACCCAAGCAATGTATAAAGACTTTTCTGGTGTAGTTGAAGAAGTTGATGAAGGTGATGAAATAGCAAAAGCTCTTGGAGATAAAAAAGTAATTATCCTCCAAAACCATGGAATTCTCACAACAGGACCATCTGTGGATATAGCGCTATGGTTTTATATGTCTATGGAAAGATGTTGTCAGGCACAGCTTATGGCAGAAGCAGCAGGCAAGCCTGTAATAATTCCACATGATACAGCTGTAAAAACTCGAAACTTTATTGCAAATGATGTGGCAGCTTGGGCAAGCTACCAACCAGCATTTGATATGATTATGAAAAAAGAGCCCGACTTGTTAGATTAGGCATCTGGAGCAATAACAGCCTTAGTCTCTAGACATTCTTCTAAACCATGAAGACCATGCTCTCTTCCATTTCCAGAAGCTTTATAGCCTCCAAATGGTGCGCCTGTTCCTCTTGCCCCGCCATTAATAATAATTTGACCAGCTCTTATTTTTTTAGCAACTTCATGTGCGTGATTAGGCTCACCTTGAATATATCCAGCTAAGCCATATTCAGTATCATTAGCAATTTGAATCGCTTCTTCCTCTGTTTCGTATTTAATCATAGAGAGTACTGGTCCAAAAATTTCTTCTTGAGCAATAGTCATGTCTGGAGTTACGTTTGCAAATACTGTTGGTTTAACATAATAACCACTGTCATAGCCGTCTGGTCTTTCAACACCACCAGCAACTAATGTTGCTCCCTCTTCGATTCCAATTTCTATCATTCTTAATACTTTCTCATATTGAGCTTTATTTGCTATTGGACCCATTCTAAATTCACCATGAGGATCACCAACAGTTGTACTTTCTGCAGTAGCTTTAGCCACTTCAACAGCTTTGTCGTAGTTTGTTGCAGAAACAAGCATTTTGGTTGGAGCATTACATGACTGGCCTGAATTTAAAAAACAATGCCCAGCACCACCTTTTACAGATCTCTCTAAATCAGCAACATCATCTAGAATAATATTTGATGACTTGCCGCCAAGTTCCTGATGAACACGTTTTACAGTAGTAGCTGAAGCCTGTGCAACAGCTATACCTGCTCTTGTAGAACCGGTAAATGACATCATGTCTACATCCTTGTGTTCAGATAACGCAGCTCCTACAGTTGGGCCATATCCATTAACAACATTAAAAATTCCTGCTGGAACTCCGGCAGAATCGAATACTTCAGCAAGAAGCATTGCACAATATGGTGATATTTCGCTTGGCTTTAAAACCATAGTACAACCTGCTGCCAGTGCAGCTGATACTTTAGTGGTGATTTGGTTCATTGGCCAATTCCATGGAGTAATCATTCCAACAACTCCAATTGGCTCTTTCATAAGAATATAGTCGCCCTCTGGTTTCTCAAATTGATATTCTTTAAGAGCATCTAATGTTTCATTCAAATTTTTAATACCTGTAGATGCCTGTGCTTTAGATGATAACCACAAAGGTGCGCCCATCTCTTCGGTAATAGTATCTACAAAGTCTTGATACCTGTTTTCATACTCAGCGATAACATTATTTAGCAGCTCTATTCGATCTTCTTTTGAAGAAAACTGATATGTTGAGAATGCATTTAATGCCGCTTCAACAGCACGATTAATATCTTCTTTGGTTCCAGCAGTAACATGCCCTACTACAGACTCATTAGCTGGGTTAATAACCTCAATCTTTTCATTAGATTCAGACTCTACCCATTGACCATTAATATAAAATTTTAATTTATCTTTCATATGATTTTTTTCCTTGATTTGTGGAATAAATTATACACAAGTTGCTTTATGTTAACTATTTAGATTTTTAGAACAACCCTTCGATGTTTTTTTCTTTATCTACCCCTATGGCTTCAGATGCAGGCTTTCTTGGTAGGCCTGGCATAGTCATAATTGCGCCACACACAACAACAATAAACTCTGCACCTGAACACAAACGAACTTCTCTAATTGGAACTTCATGCCCAGTCGGTGCACCCATTAAAAGTGGGTCTGTTGAAAAGCTATACTGTGTTTTGGCCATACAGATTGGATAGCTTCCAAAACCTTCTTTTTCAAGTTGAGCAAATTTATTTCTAACTCTTTTATCAGCAATAATATTGTCAGCACCATAGATAGTTTGAGCAATGTGTTTTGTCTTTTCCCACAGAGACATATCATCTTTATATAATGTTTTGAAAGACGATTTAGTTGAATCAACTAAATCTGAAATATGAGCTGCTAGCTCAGATGCTCCAGCACCACCATTTTCCCAATGAGAAGATATTTTACAAACTACATTTAGGTTTTTACAAAAATCAATTATCGCCTGATGCTCATCTTTTGTATCAGTATAAAACTCATTGATAGCTACAGTTACAGGAACGCCAAATTGCTCAATATTACTAATATGTTTTGCTAAATTTTTACATCCTTTTATGACAGCATCTATGTTTTCTTCTTTAAGATCTTCTTTTTTAACGCCGCCATGCATTTTAAGTGCTTTTGTTGTAGCAACTAAAACAACTGCATCAGGGGATAGGCCAGCCTTACGGCACTTAATATCAAAGAATTTTTCTGCTCCTAAATCCGCACCAAAACCAGCTTCGGTAACAACATAATCAGCAAGCTTTAAGGCAGTTTTTGTAGCCATAACTGAATTACAACCATGAGCAATATTTGCAAATGGTCCTCCGTGCATAAGAGCTGGATTATTTTCAAGGGTCTGAACTAAATTTGGCTGAAATGCATCTCTTAATAATGCGG
>CAYXZT010000053.1:0-6081 GCA_964469915.1 uncultured Gammaproteobacteria bacterium | reverse complement strand
AATGGGGCTTGCTGGGCATTGTAGCTAAGTATTATCTAATTTAAAATCAGCTTCTCATGAAAACCTCAGATTTTAATTACGATCTTCCTGAAAAGCTTATAGCTAATTACCCATTAGATGAAAGGAGTTCTAGTAGGTTGTTAGTATATTCAGATCAGGTAGATCATAGAAAATTTAGGGATGTCATAAATTATTTCGAAGAAGGTGACCTCTTGGTAGTAAATAATACCTCGGTGATTCCAGCTAGAGTCTATGGCAATAAAGAATCTGGTGGTTCAGTCGAAGTAATGCTTGAGAGAATAATGGAAGACAATAAGGCTCTTGTTCAAATCCGCTCTGGCAGAAGCCCAAAGATAGGCGCTGTTATTTTTTTAGATAGTTTTAAAACAGAATGCGTTGATAGGCAGGACAATTTTTTTATTTTACAGTTTGATAGACCTCCATTAGAAGTCTTTAACTCAATAGGTCATGTTCCACTTCCTCCCTATATAAAGCGACCTGATGAAGATTTAGACAAAGATAGGTACGCCACAGTTTACGAAGACAAGGATTTACAAGAGTCGGTTGCTGCTCCAACTGCAGGCCTTCACTTTGATGATGAGATACTGAATCAACTTAAAGATATTGGTGTACAAATGGCAACAGTAAATCTTAGTGTCGGGGCTGGTACGTTTCAACCAGTTAAAGTAGATAATATTGAGGATCATGATATTCATAGCGAGTACCTAGAAGTTTCGGATGATGTTGTGGCTTTAGTTAAGGCTACCAAGAAAGCTGGAAAGAAAGTATTTGCAGTGGGAACTACTGCAACTAGGGCACTTGAAACAGCATTTATTGAGGATAATGATAGAGGTTATAGCGGTTATACCAAGCTCTTTATTTATCCAGGGTATTCCTTTAAAGCAGTAGATAGGCTCATAACGAACTTTCATTTACCTCAATCATCTTTATTAATGCTTGTATCTGCATTCATTGGCTACGACAATATGCGACATATATATAAAACTGCCGTTGATATGGAATATAGATTTTTATCATACGGTGACGCAATGCTTTTAGAAAAAAATGAAATTTAATGTAAAGAATGAATCTGAATTTGCAAGAAGAGCAGAGTTAGATTTTCCTCGAGGCAAAATTCAAACACCAGCCTTTATGCCTGTTGGTACAAACGGCACTGTTAAGGGTTTAACGGTTGAGGATTTAAAATCTACCGGTGCTGAGATTATTTTAGGCAATACCTATCATTTAATGCTAAGACCGGGTGATGAAAATGTGCGTGACCTAGGAGGGCTACATAAGTTTTCTAATTGGGACAGACCAATCCTTACTGACTCAGGTGGTTTTCAAGTATGGAGCCTTGGAGATTTAGTAAAAATATCAGAAGAGGGAGTTAAATTTAGCTCTCCATATGATGGCAAGAAGATATTTATGACTCCCGAGGACTCAATTCAGATTCAAGAAAATTTAGGGTCTGATATTGTTATGGCTTTTGATGAATGTACCGATTATCCATCAACGCATGAGCAAGCAAAGAAATCGATGGAATTATCTATGAGATGGGCTAAGAGGTGTAAGGAAGCTCATAAATCTGATTCTGCTTTGTTCGGCATTGTCCAGGGTGGAATGCATGAAGATCTAAGGGAACAGTCACTTAATAGCCTAATGGATATAGGTTTTGATGGTATAGCACTCGGCGGTTTAAGTGTTGGAGAGTCAAAGGAAGAGAAAACCAAAATACTGTCTTTTATGGCTGACAAACTACCCAAAGATAAACCAAGATACCTGATGGGTGTTGGTAAACCAGAGGATATTGTTGAAGCTGTTAGATATGGAATTGATATGTTTGACTGTGTTCTTCCTACAAGGAATGCCAGGAATGGCCAACTAATTACATCTACTGGCGTAGTCAATATAAGAAATGCTCCTTATAAAATGAGCGAAGATCCTGTTGATGAAAATTGTGACTGTAAGGTTTGCAAAGATTATTCACGAGCTTATCTAAATCATCTGGACAGAACCAACGAAATGTTAGGTGCTATTTTATCCAGTTACCATAATATTTATTACTATCAGTCACTCATGAAAGGTATTAGAGAGTCTATTGAAAAGAATTTATTCGCGAACTTCGTAAAAGACTTCTATAATATGCGAAATTTAGAAATGCCCGAAGGGCCAAACTAGGATTAAATTATGGAAGCAGCACAACCATCAGTATTACAGCCTTTAATATTCGTAGGGTTTTTATTTGTAATTATGTACTTGATGATTATCAGGCCACAGAATAAAAGAAATAAAGAAATTGCTAATATGGTTGCCCAGGTTGAAAAGGGTAGCGAGATAATTGGAGCAGGTGGAATTCTTGGTAAAGTAACAGATGTTAAGGATCTTTATGTTTCAATTGAGATTTCATCTGGCACTGTTATTAAGCTTCAAAAAACAGCTATAGCAAACATATTACCAAAAGGAACAATAGATTCTATCTAAGGAATAATAGTGAATAAGTTCTCAATAACTAAAAATCTTTTTATACTCTTTGTTGTGGTATTGGGTTTTACTTATGCACTACCGAACCTATATCCAACCCAACCATCCATTCAAGTAGCCTATACAGATTCTGGTAAGTCAGCTGACCAGCCTTTGATGAATGAGCTAGTTCAAATTTTAGATAATAACAAATCAGAATATGAAGAAATATTCCTTAGAGACAATAAGATTGTTATTAAATTTTCTACCCTAGATCAACAACTTGACTCTAAAACAGTACTTCAAAACACGCTTTTAGATAGGGTGATTATTGCCTTAAATTTGGAGCCGACGACTCCTGACTGGCTTAAAGATTTGGGCGGCAAGCCTGTTAAACTAGGTCTTGATTTATCTGGTGGTGTTCACTTCCTATTAGAAGTAGATATCGATACTGCCAAGCAAGGCAGACTAGAGCTCCTCTTAGATACCTATAGAAAAACATTCAAAGAAGACAAGATTAGATTTACAGACTCTTCTATAAAAGACCTCGCATTGCATTTCAAATTTAGAGATCAAGAAAGTTACAACAAGGCGCTTAAAAAATATAGAAACGATAGCCCTGGTTTAACTGGCCTTCAATACATTATTACTGAGAGACCAAGTTCAAATGTCCTAATTCTAGAATACTCAGATGTGGCATTAAAAGAAATTAGAGATTATGCAGTTGGCCAGAATTTAACTACTCTTAGAAATCGAGTGAATGAGCTTGGAGTTTCTGAACCTATTGTCCAAAGACAAGGAGCAACCAGAATAGTTGTCGAGCTTCCAGGTGTTCAAGATCCTACTGCTGCAAAGAAAATTATTGGAAAAACAGCAAACCTTGAATTTAGACTAGAGGCAAATTCAAGAACATCACCTTTGAGAAAAGAAGAATTCAATTTTAAAGACAATGAGTACTTAACAGCATTTTTAGAAAAAGCAGTTGTTGTGTCTGGTGATAGAGTAACAAATGCCAATACCGGCTTTGATGAAAGTGGTTTCTCTCAAGTTAATATTACTTTAGATATGCAGGGCGGAAGAGCAATGCAGAAGGCCACCTCTGGCAATATTGGTAGAAAATTAGCAGTTTTGTTTGTAGAACAGAAGAGTAAATCAGAGCTTGTAACAGACGAAAATGGTAAAAGTGTTATTGAGCAAACTACCTATATTGAAAAAAACATCATCAGCTTAGCGACTATTCAAGCCGTTCTTGGAACAAGCTTTAGAATTACTGGAGTTGGAAATCCTCAAGAGGCCAGTGAGCTAGCTCTATTATTGAGAGCTGGTGCGCTAGCAGCACCAATGAAGTTTGTTGAAGAAAGAACTGTTGGACCAAGTCTCGGTAAAGAAAATATAGAACTTGGTATGAGATCTATCATGATCGGTTTTGCTTTAGTTGTAATATTTATGACTCTTTACTATAGAGTATTTGGTCTAGCTGCCAATGTATCTCTTTTCTTGAACTTAGTTCTTATAACTGGAATCATGTCTTTACTGGGTGCAACCTTAACTCTGCCAGGAATTGCAGGTATTGTGCTTACCGTTGGTATGGCAGTTGATGCTAATGTTTTAATCTTTGCACGTATAAGAGAGGAGCTCAAAGAAAAGGATCCTCAGTCTGCTATTCATGATGGTTTCTCAAGGGCCTTCGTAACTATCTTTGATGCTAATGTAACAACACTTATTGCAGCTTTAATACTTTATATTATTGGAACAGGTCCAGTTAAAGGTTTTGCAATAACACTCTCAATTGGAATCGTCACCTCAATGTTTACAGCTATTATGTGCACAAGGGCAATGGTTAATCTGATTTATGGTAATAAGAATATTAAGGAATTAAAAATATAATGGATATTAGATTCCAATTCATGAAGTACAGAAAGATTGCTGCTATAGCATCAATTGCTTTGTTCACTATTTCTGTTCTTTCTTTATCTTTCAGAGGATTGAGCCTAGGCTTAGATTTCAGTGGCGGTACTTTAGTTGAGGTTACATACGAAACTCCTGTAGAGCTTGAGTCAATTAGAAATACTTTAATAGCAAATGGCTATGAAGATTCACAAGTTGTTAATTTTGGAACGAACCTTGATGTACTAATTAAGGTAGCGGATCAAAATGGTAATAGCTCTATTGGCGAAAGTATTTTTAATTTATTAGAGTCCAGTGGTTTTAATGGAGAACTTAAAAGAGTTGAGTTTGTAGGTCCACAGGTTGGCGCAGAATTAAGAGATCAGGGTGGTCTTGGAATGCTGGTTGCTCTATTTATGATCCTTTTTTATGTAGCTTTTAGATTCCAGTATAAGTTTGCGCTGGGTGCGGTATCTGCACTTGGTCATGATGTAGTAATAATACTAGGACTCTTCTCTGTATTTGGATGGGATTTTGACCTTACCGTGCTAGCAGCACTTTTAGCTGTTATAGGCTACTCACTCAACGATACAATAGTTGTGTCAGACAGAATTAGAGAAAATTTTAGAACTCAAAGAGAACTAGGTCCTCAAGATATGATTGATTTATCCTTGAACCAAACTTTAGGAAGAACAGTTGTTACCTCATTAACAACCTTGCTTGTTCTTTTTGCTTTATTTATTTTTGGTGGAGAAATGATTAAGGGCTTCAGTCTTGCATTAATCTTAGGTGTATTAGTTGGAACCTACTCATCAATCTACGTAGTAGCAAATATGTTAATGTCATTAACGCTTACCCAAGAGGATCTTGCAGTACCTGAGCCAGAAGGCGCAGACTTCGACGATATTCTTTAAGCCTTAAAGTAAGGCTTTACGGATTTTAAAATAGATTTATAAACCTTAGGTGCTGAGCAAACAAAGTGATCACCATCAAGATATTTAGGATCGCCATTAAAGTTACTAATTAGCGCTCCTGATTCTTGAGCAATAAGGAGTCCTGCCGCAACATCCCAAAGTCTTACATTGTGAGCCCACATGCCATCAATTCTTCCTGTAGCAATATAAGCTAAGTCTAGTGCTATAGAACCTGAGTTACGAATAGCGAGGTTCTGATTGGCTAGCTCTTTATAGGTTTGATTAAAATCATAGACATAATCTTTACTAACTTCTTTAGATGTAGCATAGGTAAGAATTGAGTCATCAAGACCA
This sequence comes from uncultured Gammaproteobacteria bacterium, assembly GCA_964469915.1. Taxonomy (GTDB): domain Bacteria; phylum Pseudomonadota; class Gammaproteobacteria; order Magnimaribacterales; family D2472; genus SCGC-AAA076-P13. Next base: position 463 of record CAYXZT010000053.1, on the reverse strand, counting down.
CTTTGCTTACTAACTCTAATCTTTCCATTATTTAAATCAGCACCAGAACCCTTAGAAGCAGAAAACTCTTCTCTTCTTATCGGATCAATTATGACCGCTGTTGTTGGAACAGAATCTATCATTGAGCACAAAGAAATAGAAAAGTGCGGATAACCATTTATAAAGTTTGTCTCGCCATCAATGGCCTTAAGAAGCCAAGTGATATTTGAATTATTTACCTCAGATCCCGTCTCTGTACCAAAGAAATTATCTTCAGGATAAAACCTTCTGATTTCCTCTATAACCATTTCCTCGACTCTTCTTTTTATGGCTTTAAGGTATCCATCAGGACCACCCTTAGAGGCATCAAGGCTGTGTACTTTTTTTACTGAAAACTCGAGCTCATGGGCACCTTTTCTTGCTGCAAGCTGATTTACATTTAATAAAGCTGGTATAGACATGTCGCTATTGTAATGGAAATGGA
>CAYXZT010000052.1:0-6160 GCA_964469915.1 uncultured Gammaproteobacteria bacterium | reverse complement strand
GATCTCGAACTAAAAAGACAGAGCTAGCCTCTGTTTTTTTTCGCCTGGAGTTTTTAGCCTAGAAACTTAATCATTACACCTGCAGCAACAGCAGAGCCTATAACTCCAGCAATATTTGGACCCATTGCATGCATAAGTAGGTGATTTTGTGAGTTGTACTCTAACCCTACCTTATTAACAACTCTTGCTGCCATAGGTACTGCTGAAACTCCAGCAGCTCCAATTAGTGGGTTTATTTTATCTTTTGTAAATATATTCATAAGCTTCGCAACAAGAACACCAGAAGCAGTTCCAATTGCAAAAGCAACCATTCCAAGAATAAGGATTCCAAGTGTCTCAGGTGTTAGAAATTTATCAGCTGCTAACTTTGACCCAACTGCTAAACCTAGAAATATAGTTACTATGTTAATTAATGAATTTTGAGCTACATCACTTAATCTATCTACAACCAATGATTCTTTCATAAGATTTCCCAAACATAACATACCTAGCAGAGGTGACGCGCTTGGGAGCAACAAGCCAACAAGCAATAATAAAATAATTGGAAACACTATCTTTTCTGACTGGGAAACAACTCTAAGCTGAACCATTGAAATCTTTCTTTCATTTTGCGTAGTTAATGCTTTCATAATTGGAGGCTGAATAAGTGGTACTAGTGCCATATAAGAATAAGCTGCAACAGCAATTGCCCCAAGTAGCTCTGGAGCTAAAATAGATGAAACATATATTGCAGTAGGGCCATCAGCTCCACCAATAATACCTGTGGCTGCAGCTTGTTTAAGAGTAAACTCTATTACACCAAAATAATCTAACGCAAGAGCGCCCATAACTGTTGCAAATATACCAAACTGAGCAGCAGCACCTAATATGAGCGTTTTAGGGTTAGCTAGAAGTGGCCCAAAGTCCGTCATTGCACCTACACCCATAAAAATAAGTAGTGGGGCTATACCAGACCCAATCGCAACCTCATAAAAAGTAAAGAGAATACCAGGCTTGTAACCAAGATCTTGTGCCTGATTATTTATTGCAATCATATCAATGTAAGAAGCATCCTTAAGAAAGGTAGTTAAATCCTGATTTGGAGTGACAAACTTTTCTAAAAGAATATTTATATGCTCAAGATTATTTGCATAAATAAGTTTTTCAATAGGACTTAATGATAGACCAATTTCAGGAATGTTGGTAAGAATAGCCCCAAAACCAATAGGCAACAGAAGCAGAGGTTCAAATTTCTTATTTATTGCCAAAAACAATAGAAGTAAACCAATGCATATCATTAGTAGTTGATTTAAGGTTAGGCTAAATATACCTAAGGTGCTTATAAAATCGAAAAAATTCATTTTTAGATAACCTCAAATAACGGATCGCCTACATTCACTTTATCACCGTTTTTAACAAAAACTTTTTTAATAATTCCATTAAGCGGGGTTTTAATAGTCGTTTCCATTTTCATTGCCTCAAGCACGATAACCGTATCGTCTAATTCAACACTTTCACCATTATTTTTTACAATTGAAAAAATATTACCGCTTAGTGGCGCAGTTATTATCTCGCCGCTAATACTTGTATTATCAGTATTGATATTATTTTTATTTGATATATTTTTTTGGTCTAATATTTCTGGATCAGAGACTTTAGAATACTTCACAAAATAATCCTTGTCTTCAATTGTTACCTTGTAAATATCCCCGTCAGAGTGTGTGAAATCTAATGGAGCTTTTTCAAAATAATTAGGATTATTAATATTCTCAAAGAATTTAATTCCTACCTCTGGGAATAGGGCATAGGTAAGAATATTTTCCTCACTGTTTTCAATAGAAAGTTTTTTATCATTTATATTTTGATCAAAAGATTTTTTGATTTCATCAAATTCATTATTACCCAACAAGTCCGCAGGTCGACATGTTATAGCTTCATCGCCGTTTAAAACAACAGTTTGAAGTTTAGAATCAACAGGTGCGGGAGTAGCCCCATATTCTCCTTTTAAGAGAGCAGCAGTTTCTTTTGTTATTGTTTTATATCTCTCTCCATTTAATACATTGATAACTGCTTGGGTGCCAACAATTTGTGACGTTGGTGTAACCAAAGGAATAAACCCTAAATCTGCACGAACATTTGGAATTTCATCAATTACCGCATCAAATCTATCTATAGCATTTTGTTCTTTTAATTGATTTTCTAGGTTTGTTAACATACCACCTGGTACTTGAGAGCTTATTATTCGTGCATCAACACCCCTCAATGATCCTTCATATTCAGCATACTTTTTTCTAACTTTTCTAAAATGTGTAGCTATCGGAACAAGCTTATCTAAGTCTATTTTTGTATCATATTTAGTATTTTTTAATATACCAACAAGTGTCTCTGTTGCCGAATGTCCATAAGTCATACTCATTGATGAAATAGATGTATCAACATTATCTAATCCTGCTTCAATACATTTAATTGCAGTAGTAGTAGACATGCCCGTTGTTGCATGACTATGGAGGTGGAGGGGAATATCAATTGCTTCTTTAAGTTTTGAGACTAGCTCATAACCTACATATGGATCTAATAATCCTGCCATATCTTTTATGGCAATAGAATGACAACCAAAATCTTGAAGCTTTAATGACAAGTCAACCCATGTTTGTAGGTTATGCGCAGGACTTGTTGTATAAGATATAGTGCCTTGAGCATGACCATCACATTCTATTACTGCTTTTAACGCTGTTTCCATATTACGAGGGTCGTTTAACGCATCAAATACCCTGAAAACATCTACCCCATTTAATTTAGCTTTTTCAATAAATTTAAAGACTACATCGTCTGCATAATGCTTATATCCCAATAAATTCTGACCTCTTAAGAGCATTTGTTGTGGTGTATTGGGCATATTTGATTTAATTTTTCTTATTCTTTCCCAAGGATCCTCGCCCAAATACCTAATACATGAATCAAAAATTGCTCCACCCCATGATTCAACAGACCAATAGCCAACTTGATCAATATCATGAAGTATTTTTTCCATATCTTCATATCTTAATCTTGTTGCAAGAAGGGATTGATGTGCATCACGCAAAACTACATCAGTTATTCCAATTTTTTTTGAATCCATAATTTATATTCTCTTACTAATTTGATGAATAATTTTTAGATGATCACTTGGGATATCAGAAGTCTCATTATTTTGATATTTATCGTTTTGATGAGGTGTATTTTTAAAAACAAGTGACGATAGATTAATCAGTAAAATCAGCATGCCAAGAAATATGAAAACTGTCATCATGCCAGTAAGCATTAGATTTAAGCCTTGTTCTATAACTAAAAAAAACTCCATACAGGGAATGAATGATTTTAAAAACTTAAAAATTATACATTAATTTAATGCCTTAATCATGAAAATATTATACAATTATTCATATTTATATAATTTAATGTAAATTATTTACATTTTAAGGACATATTAATAATGAGAATAGCAATCAATGGCTTTGGAAGAATTGGCAAAAACATAACTAGGCATCTAATTGATGGTAAATACTTAGCAGGTCAGGGCGGTGAGTTAGAATTAGTTGCAATCAATGACTTAGGTAATATTTCATCAAATGCACATCTTTTAAAATTTGATTCATTGCATGGACAAATACCTAATAATATTACCGTGGAGTCTAATCATATTATGATTGATGATTCACCTATTAAATATTTCTCTGAAAAAGATCCTTCAAATTTGCCTTGGTCAGAACTTGATATTGATATTGTTTTTGAATGCACTGGTTTTTTTACCAAAAGAGATGATGCACAAAAACATTTAAATGCTGGGGCTAGAAAGGTTTTAATTTCAGCTCCTGCTCAGGATCCTGATAAAACCATTGTTTATGGTGTAAATCATGAAAACCTATCAAAAGAAGATAATATTATCTCTAACGCATCTTGTACGACTAATTGTTTAGCTCCTCTAGCAAAGGTAATTAATGATAATTTTATAATAAAAAGTGGCTTAATAAATACTGTGCACGCTAGCACAAACGATCAAAGCCTTTTAGATGTTGCTCATCAAGATCTATATAGAGCAAGAGCTGCATCAGCATCGATCATACCTTCGAAAACTGGTGCTGCTAATGCAATAGGTTTAGTTATTCCTGAACTTGATGGAAAGCTTGATGGAATGGCTACAAGAGTTCCTGTTTTAAATGTTTCTATGCTTGATATGACTTTTGAAACTGAAAAGAAATTTTCTATTCAAGAGCTTATTGATTCAGTTAACTTTGCTTCAAATCATACAATGAAAGGTATTCTAAATATATGTGATTTGCCACTAGTTAGTTCTGATTTTAATCATAATGATTCTTCATCAATATTTGATACTAATCATGTATATCAGGTTGGCAATCAAACTAAAATTCTAGCCTGGTATGATAACGAATGGGGCTTTTCAAAGAGAATGCTTGAAATGAGTCTTTATATTAAAAATATTTCTAATATTTCTCTTAAAGAAATTGCTTAATCATCTAAACATATTCTTCTATTCGCTTTAATGTATTAAGATGGCCTACTTATGGACTTTACTAGAACAAAAATAATTTGCACGATAGGTCCTGCCACTCAAGATCTTGCGTCATTAAGAAAACTGCACAAAAGCGGAATGAATGTTGCAAGGATTAATATGTCTCATGCAAATCATAAGTCTGCAAAATTAATCATTGATAGGATTCATAAAATAAATAAAGATTCTAAAAATTCTTATGGAAAAATAGGTATTCTTTTAGATACCCAAGGGCCTGAAATTAGAACAGGTGATACAGAGCTAACAATGGATTTGAAAGTTGGTGATGAAGTTACGCTGACTGTTAGGGATCAGATAGATGTTGAAACATCATCAATTAAAATTAACTACAAAGATTTAATTCATAGCGTAAGCAAAGGTTCAAAGATATCTGTTGATAATGGCTTAATTAACTTTATGGTTCTTTCAAAAGATGAAGAGACATTATTATGTAAAGTCTTGGACGGTGGTAAGCTTGGATCAAAGAGACATGTAAACCTTCCTGGCGTAAGAGTAAATCTACCCTCAATTACATCTAAAGACCTTGATGATATAAATTTTGGGATGAGAAATGATGTCGATTTTATTGCTCTTTCTTTTGTAAGAGATACTGAAGATTTAGAGAAGCTTCAAAAGATATTGGATTCAAAAAAATCTAAAGCTAAAATTATTGCAAAAATAGAAAATCAGGAAGGCCTTGATAATATTCATCAAATTAGCCAAGCATCTTGGGGTGTTATGGTTGCTAGAGGCGATCTTGGTATAGAAACAAGTTTAACCGACCTGCCAAATATTCAGAGAAGAATTATGCATGCTTGTGCTAAATGGGGAAGAAGGTCAATTGTTGCTACTCATTTGCTTGAATCAATGATAGAAAACCCTACTCCTACAAGGGCAGAGGTAACTGATATTGCAAATGCTATTTATGAGGGAGCTGATGCAATAATGCTTTCGGGTGAAACAAGTATTGGAAAATACCCCAATGAATGTGTAAAGTTTCTTAAATCCATTGCTAAGAAAACAGAAAAATTTAAAACTTTAGAGTATGAAAAAAGCTATTCTCCAAACTCAGACTGGCAGCATATTGGGCTTGCAGCAAAAGACTTAGCGGAATCTATTAATGCAGATGGGATTATTGCAATAACAAGAACTGGAAAAACCGCACAATATATATCTAATTCAAAGCCGAATGGTATCCCTATTTTTACTTTTACAGCCAATAAAAAGACTCTTAATCAACTAACTTTAGTTGGATCAACAAAGTCTTTTTATCTTACAAACTTATCAAACCATGAAAAGACGCTTGAGAATGTTAGTAAAATTTTAAAGAAATATTATGAAAGAGATAACCTCAAATTTATAATGGTTTCAAGCATTTTCTCTGAGGAGCATTCAGAGGCTATTCAAATAATAAATATTTAAGATGTTTGATACATTTCTTGAAAGCACGATATTAATGTTTGTTGCAATTGATCCAATATCATTGGTTCCTATTTTTGCTGGGCTTACTACTGGCTTAAATAAATCCCAAATTAGATCTATTTATCTAAGAGCAACCTTAGTATCACTTTTAGTTTTATCTTCATTTTGGCTTTTTGGTAATGCTATTTTGGATGTGATGAATATCAGCAT
>CAYXZT010000051.1:0-6495 GCA_964469915.1 uncultured Gammaproteobacteria bacterium | reverse complement strand
CCGACCTCACCCTTATCAGGGGTGCGCTCTAACCAAGCTGAGCTACAGACCCGTTGTAAACGGAATGGCATTTTAACTGTTATCTATCAAAGATAAAAGAGAAAAGCTAAGGTTATTTCTATTAGCTTTTTTGAGATTGATAAAGACTAAAATACATGTAAGACCATGGTATAACTATCACATACTCAAAAATAGCTAAAATTATAATTTGAGTAATTCCTGGGTCTAATAAACTTGTAAAAATAGATGACGGAATGAGAGCAACCGCTAAGAATAATAAAGTTAAGCCAAACAATAATCCTCCATGTTCGTCTGTTGCTTCCCATGATGACTTTAATGAGTCAATAACTCCCTTATTCTCCATCATCATGAAAGATGGGTAGAGTGCAAGCCTGGCACCGACATATATCCCAGGTAAAATTAATAAAATCAAACCAAAGAATACGGCAATAACTGAAAGTAGATATGCTCCAAATAATGGAAAAAACTTTTTAACGCCTTTAAATAATGCAGCCATTGGATCAAGATCATAATTAGAACTTTTTGAATCAAAAGCCGCTATAAGACCGCCAATAAAAGACATGCTAGCAACAAGACCTAAAATACTTAATATTGCTATGTACTGTCCATTATTAGCTACAAATTCAGAAAGGTCCTCAGCATTTTCAAGAAGCACATCTCCAGCCAAGGGAGTTATCAGCTGCGCTGTAACAACTTCTATTGCCAAAATAGGAGCTGCCAATAAGGCAAAATATTGCCAATGATTTAAATAAAAACTCCAAGCATTTTTGAACTGATTCATGGTTTAAATTTTTAAATTGATTTATCAGAGCATTGTAAAGTATTATCCAAAACATGAAAAATCTATTTATATCTAACGCTGCAGTTCTTTTCTTCTTAATAAGTTGTTCTAATGAGCCTTCAGAAATTTCTTATCCGACTTCAAAAAAAATAGATTTTATTGAAACTATTCATGGATATGAGATCGAAGATCAATATAGGTGGCTTGAAGACTTTACTAGTGAGGAATCTCAGGAATGGGTAGTGAGGCAAAATGATTTTACTCAAAAATTTATAAGTAAAAACAAGTTCAAAACTGCAATCGCAAAGAATTTAGAAAAAGTATGGGATACGGATTCTATTAGTATGCCTTATAAAGTTAATGAGAAAACTTTCTACTATTTTAATGATGGCTCATGGCAACAAAGCAAACTCATGATTAAAGATTGTGAAGATTGTCCTGAAAGAGTTCTTCTTGATCCAAATAAATTCTCTGATGATGGAACTGTGTCTCTTGCAAGCACAAGCGTAAATAATGATGCCTCTTTATTGGCATATTCAATATCAGATGGTGGTTCTGACTGGAGAACTTGGAAGGTACTAGATATTAAATCTGGTAAAACTCTCGAAGATACAATTGAATGGGCAAAATTTTCAGGTGCCTCGTGGGAAAATGATGGTTCAGGTTTTTATTATCAGAAATATGAAGAACCTTCGGAGGAGCTCTTAAAAGATATTAACTCAGCTCCAAAACTTATGTTTCATAAAATTGGTACTCCACAAAATGAAGATAAAGTCATATATGAGAACCCTGATAAACCAAGATGGAGCTGGGGTCTTACCATTGTAGAGGGCTCAGAGGTTAAGTTCCTTTCAATCGGCGAGGGAACTGATGAAAGAAATAGGCTTTATGTTCAACTTCAACCAAGCAAACCCTTTATTCCTCTTGTTGATGAGCTCATTGGTGCTTACAGCTTTATTGGATACAAAGATGATACCTTTTGGTTCTACTCAACTGAAAATGCGAAGAATGGAAAAATAGTATCCCTAAGTATAAAAAATGGTTCATTTGTTTGGAATGAGGTTATTGGTGAAGCTAAAAACTCTATAGGAAGCGTAAATGTTATAAATAATTCTATTGTTGTTTCATATCTAGTTGATACTTTTACAGAAATTCACTTTTTTGATCTTAAAGGAGAATATAAAACTAAATTAGAAACTGATAGAAAGGGAACCATAGGGGGATTTGGTGGCGGAATAGAAGATGAGGTTACATATTTTTCTTTCACTAATTTTGTAACCCCTAGAGAGATATATAAAATCGATCTCTCAAATATGTCACAAGAGCTTTTTTGGAAAGAAGATCTTGAGGGACATAATGCAGATCTATACACCTCTGACTTTAAATTTTTTCCATCTAAAGATGGTACAAGCATTCCTATCCACCTTAGCTATAAAAAATCTTTGAAGATAGATAGTGAAACTCCAATACTTTTATATGGATACGGAGGATTTAATATCTCAAGGTTGCCTGGCTTTAGCAAAAGCTACCTCACATGGATGAATCAAGGGGGAATAGTGGCAGTTGTTAATCTAAGGGGTGGTGGTGAATATGGCGATGAATGGCATGACGCTGGAAGGCTTTTTAATAAACAAAATGTTTTTGATGACTTTGCTTACGCAGCAAAATTTTTACACCAACAAGAAATAGGCTCACCATCATCAACTGCTATCCAAGGCGGTTCAAATGGTGGTCTTTTAGTTGCCGCCACAATGTTACAGAACCCAGAGTTATTTGAAGTTGCTATACCCCAGGTTGGAGTTCTGGATATGTTGAGATTTCATAAGTTTACAATTGGATGGGCCTGGGAAAGTGATTATGGATCTCCTGATAAAAAAGATGAGTTTGAAAATCTTCTAGCCTATTCGCCTTTGCATAATATTGATATGGGTGCATGTTACCCAACGACACTCATTACAACTGCTAAACGCGATGATAGAGTGGTTCCATCTCATTCTTTTAAATTTGCTGCCAAACTTCAGGAATATCAAGGCTGTGATAATCCAATATTAATCAGGGTTGAAGGCAGAGCTGGGCATGGAGCTGGTACTCCTAAAGATAAAATTATTAACCAAGTTGCTGAAGTTTATGGGTATGCCTTATCTGTTATAGATAAAAATTAGCTTTTTTGGACATCTAGTAATTCAATATCAAATATTAAAATCGAATTTGAGGGTATTCCTGGCCTACCCTCATCTCCATATGCCATACTTGGATCAATGTAGACTCTCCATTCGTCACCAGTCTTCATCATAGAAATTATTTTTTGGCATCCAGTTATTAGCCCTGATAGTTGAACTGTTAAAGGCTCACCCATTTCAACAGAGCTCCAAAAAACTGAACCGTCAGTGAGGGTGCCATGAAAGTGCGCTGTAATTGTATCCTCCAGCAATGGTGATTCAGAGCTTTGATCTCCACTTTCGATAATTGAGTATTGCAAGCCTGGCTCTACAGAATATATTCCTTCTCTTATTTCATTGTCTATAAAAAACTGCATATTACTTATTTGCTTAATATTAGGGCTATCCTGATTACAGGCAACAATAAAAAGTAATAGAAATATCTGAACTAGTTTAGTTTTCATCATGTTTTAATCTTTAAAAATTTTCTTTTACCAACCTGATAAATAGATTCTTGCCCCTGCATTACTATGAGCTTTGGATCTTCTACCTTTACAGAATCAATTTTCACTCCGCCTTGCTTAATGAGCCTCATAGCCTCAGAGGTACTGGTTGTCATTTCACAGTTTTTTAAAAGGTTTGTTAAGGGCATTCCATCAGCCCCAACATCTACTGACACCGAGGGAATATCATCTGGTAGCTGACCTTTTTGAAATCTCTGAAGAAAAGCTTCTTTACAAGATTTGCCCTCGCCCTCTGAATGAAATCTATCTACTAATTCCTCAGCCAAAAGAAACTTGATATCTCTTGGATTGGTACCTTCTTTCATCTTAATTTTAAGCTGCTCTATTTCATCTTCTGTAATGAAGCTTAACAACTCAAACCATCTCCACATAAGCTCATCAGATATGGACATAATCTTCCCAAACATATCATTAGGCTCTTCATCAATAGCTATAAAGTTATTTAGTGACTTTGACATTTTGTTGGTGCCATCTAGGCCCTCTAAAATAGGGACAGTCAGAACAACTTGAGGCTCCTGATCATAAGATCTTTGAAGCTCTCTCCCAACAAGAAGATTAAACTTTTGATCCGTCCCCCCACACTCAACGTCTGCCTCTAATGCTACTGAATCATATCCCTGAACAAGTGGATATAAAAATTCATGTATGGCTATACTTTGATTAGCACTGTAACGCTTATTAAAATCATCACGCTCTAGCATCCTCGCTACATTATATTTTGATGCAAGACCAATTAAGCCATCGGCACCAAGCTTGTTACACCATTCAGAATTAAATTTAACTTCAGTCAATTCCTTCTTAAGAATTTTAAATACTTGTTTTTCATAGGTTTTAGCATTTGCAATTAGCTCTTCAGAGGTTAGGGTTGGCCTCGTTTTATTTTTACCTGAGGGGTCTCCTATCTGTCCTGTAAAGTCACCAATTAGAAAAACTACTTTATGCCCTAGATCTTGAAAATGCCTGAGCTTATTTAGCAATACGGTATGCCCAAGATGCAAATCAGGAGCTGTTGGGTCAAAACCAGCTTTAACAGTTAACTGTTTACCAGATTCAAGTTTCTTCTTGAGGTCGCCCTCTGTAAGAATCTCATCTGTACCTCGCTTAATTAATTTAAGTGCTTCACTCATATGACTATCATAATGTTTTTAACTCATTAATAGAATCAGTATGTTGATACTTGTAGCTTTAAGATTAAAATAATGACCATGATATTAACTAGCAAGATGTTTTACCCAAAACTCTTAAATACATAAGAGAGATAATGATTGGGTTTAAAAAAGTTCCAAAAAGAGCAATTCTTTTGTCTTTTGTTTTATCTGTACTATTGATATTGCTGCTTTATGTTGATATTGAAACCTATGAATCTTTGCCCGTTGAAGAAATTGAGTTTAGTGAGCAATTCTCCAAACCACTTGAACAAACTAACACATACAAAATTCATGAAGTTGAGGATGGAGAAAATCTTTCAATAATTTTTGAAAACTTTGGAGTCCCTCTTAATACAGCTTATAAAATTTTTAGATTAGACTCCAAGAATATTGTTACAAATATTAAGCCTGGAGAAAAAATGCGCTTTGAGTACTCCGGTGAAACATTGACCAGTATCGAAATAATTAAAGACCAAATTAACTCAATTCTAATAACATTAGATCCAGAAATAATTTTTAAAAACATAACTAAAAGCATTGAATTGGTAGAGTCTTACAAGGGAGGAACTATTCAATCATCATTTTATGAAGCTGCTCTGGATGCAAATATTCCAGAGGCTATTATTATGGATTTTGCTTATATATATGGCTGGGATGTCGACTTTGTATTTGACATTAGAGAGGGGGATGAGTTTCATGTGATTTATGAGACTCCTTATAGCGAAGGAGAGAAAGTTAGAAATGGAGATATAGTTCTTGCTAAGTTTGTTAACCAGGGAGAAACTTATTACGCCAATAGATTTTTTACTTCAAAAAACAAAAAGGAATACTTCGATGAGGAAGGAAATAATATGCAAAAAGCTTTTTTAAGAGCTCCTTTAGACTTTGCATATATAAGCTCCCACTTTAACCCAAATAGAATGCATCCAGTTCTTCACACAATTAGAGCTCACAATGGCGTTGATTATGCTGCTAACAGAGGTTCGCCAGTGAGAACAACAGGCGATGGAACAGTTTCATTTATTGGTCAGAGAAACGGATGTGGGAAAGAGATAGTTGTTAACCACTCAAATGAGTATTCAACCAGATACTGCCATCTAGAAAACTTTAGCAAAGGTCTAAAAAAAGGAAATAGAGTTCTCCAAGGTGAAACAATTGGCTTTGTAGGAAGTTCTGGTCTTGCTACTGGTCCACATCTTCACTATGAATTTAAGATAGGAAACAAAAGAATAGACCCTATTAAAGTTAAATTGCCATCAGCAGAGCCTGTTCCAAAAAATTTAAAGGGAGACTTTGATACACTATTTACTAATAACAAAAAGTTAATCGAGGAATTCAATAAGCTTTATCCAACTAGCAATGAGTAATAAGATCTACATAGGAGCAATGACTGGAACCAGTCATGATGCTGTTGATGTCTCATTTATAAAAGTCGGTAAAGAAATAACTCTAGAATATTTCCATACAAAAAAGATATCAAAGCCTCTAAGACAAAAAATAAAAAACTTAATTGAGTCAAATGAGAGCTCTCTATCTGATCTAGGCTCATTAAATAAAGAAATAGGATATTTTTTTGCAAAGGCGATCAATGAAGCAATTAGCTTAAGCAGCACTAAAAAATCTGAAATAGCCTCTATTGCAATATCTGGGCAGACGGTCCGACATGAGGTTAATACCAAGTATCCATTTTCTATGCAAATTGGCGATCCTAATATTGTTGCAAAAGAGACAGGCATATTGGTGGTAAGTGATTTTAGAAATATGCATATTGCATTAGGAGGTGAAGGCGCCCCTCTTGTTCCTGAATTCCATAACCAGCTATTCCATAAGCCGAGATATCCAAGAATAATCCTTAACATAGG
>CAYXZT010000050.1:0-6706 GCA_964469915.1 uncultured Gammaproteobacteria bacterium | reverse complement strand
AAACTAAGTACCTTTTCACAGGTTTCTTTTTATTATCACTTTTTAGTGCAAATATTTTTGCAGCTAATGACACAACTTCAGCTCTTAGAGGTGAATCAAATGTTGGGTCTGCAACTGTTCAAGTAACTCACATTCCAACTGGAATTACAAAAACCTCATCATCAGATGAGAATGGAGTATTTTCAATTGGTAACTTAAGACCTGGTGGTCCATACAAAATTACAGTTTCAAAGGCAGGTTATGCAACTGAAACTCTAAATGATGTATTTCTATCAGTTTCAGAAACTGCAAAACTATCTGTAGCTCTAGCTGCTGATGGTGATATAGATGATGTTACTGTTGTTGGAACTAAGTCTGCTAGAATTCAAACTTCTCTAGCTGTTACAGCTGAAGATATCGAAAATATTCCAAGTATTGAAAGATCTATTTCTGATTATGTCAAAAAAGATTCAAGAATCTTTGTAGAGGGTACATCAAGAAATGCAACTATTTCTGTATCAGGTACAAATAACAGATATAACAACTTTACTGTTGATGGTATTGAACAAAATGATCAGCTTGGTCTAAATGCTAACGGTTTCCCTTCAGTAAGAAACCCGATAAGTATAGAAACAATTGCTCAAATACAAGTTGACATCAGCCCATTTGATGTTTCAAAAGGTAATTTTACTGGTGCAAGTATCAATGCAGTAACGAAATCGGGTACTAATGAATTTAAAGGTTCATATTATTCATATAATACTGATGAAGATAATGTTGGTAAGTTGAACGGAGAAAAGGCTAGCCAATTTGAAGACTCTACTGAAGGATTTGTTATTGGTGGTCCAATCATTAAAGATAAACTTTTCTTCTTCGGATCCTATGAGGAATTTGAATCTGTTACTCCTGCTGAGCCATACACATATAGAATAGCAACTCAAGCTTTAATCGATGAAATTGCTTCACAAACTCAAGCTTTATATGGCTACAACCCAGGAACAACCTCTTTCTTACCTCCGCCAGAAAAAGCAGAAAAAGAAATGTATAAACTTGATTACTATATTAATGAAAATCATAGATTAGAGTATGTATATAGTTTCTCAGAAGATAATACAGTTAGACCATATAACTATGATATTAGATTTAGCTCACATTACTATAACTACCCAGCAATGACTGAGAAAGATACATATGCTTACTATGGTGACATATCAGATAATCTTTATGTTCAAGCAAAATATTCAGAAGTTGAATGGGCTAATGACCAAGATGCACTAGGTGGAGAAGACTTTCCTCATGTAGAAATTAGAATTACTGCTCCGGATGGATCGTATACATCTGGTAATCGTGAATCTATTTTCCTAGGTCCAGACAAGTACAGAAGTGCTAACGAAGGTTTTGCTTTTGATGAAATCCTTAACTTAAAAGCTGTTTACACGATGGGTGACCATGAAATAACAGTTGGTTATGACAGTATTGATAAAAGACTAGGCAACCTATTTATATCAAGAGAAAACGGAGCTTATCAGTTTAAAGGTGTAGATAACTACTATGCAGGTATCCCATCATTCTTCAGATTTAATAAATCTGCTACTGGCGACCCATACTATGCTATGGCTGGTTTCTCAGGAACTTTTGAAACTTTATATGTTCAGGATAAGTTTTATGTATCAGATATTCTTACTGTTAATTACGGTTTGAGATATGACAGCTTTGAGATGGATAGCGGTCCAGCTTATAACGAATATGGATCAGGCCTATTAGGTTTTAGAAACGATACACCTGCAAGCACAAGTATTTTACAACCAAGATTTGGTTTCCAACTTGATGCTACAAATCTAGATATGTTTAGTAGCGATAAAATTGTTGCTGCTGAATTAAGAGGTGGATATGGTTTATTTGCAGGTAGAGTTCCTAATGTTTGGCTAGCAAGTCCATTTGCTAACTCTGGTGTTGTTCAATACGGATCAAGGTACTATAGCCCTTGTCAGACTGCTGGAGACAGAACTTGTTTTAAAGCTCCAGAAACCATTTCTCAAGATTTTCCTTACAGTGAATTTGCGAGAACTAGTCCAGCACAAGCTATCGATCCAAATTATGATACACCATCAACATGGAAACTTAACTTAGAGTTATTACTAACAACTGCTGACGGTACAAATGTAAAACTAGCCTTCAATAAAGACGATTCAGAGGATGGCATTGGTTTCTCTGATGCATCCGCAACTGTTGATCAAGTTGGAGCTACTGGTGTTGTAACATATGACACTCAAGGTGCTTTCTATGTAACTAATGCAGAAGGAACAAACTCACAGTCAGTAACTATCTCAATGGATAAAACTTTTGATAATGGTGTTGATATATTTGCAAGTTACACTAACCTAGATGCTGAATCTGGCTGGGTTGCAACATCATCTCAGCTATCTTCTAATCTAGAATATATGCCTAGAGTTGACCTAATGAATGTAGGTGTTGGAAAAACACCATGGGCTATTGAAGATAGAATAGTAGCAGGCTTAAACTATACTGCTAACTGGTTCCCTAACTCACCTACTAAATTCTCATTATTCTATAAAGCATATTCTGGAAAAAGATTTAGTTATGTTTTTGATGGAATTGATGATGGATATGACGATGGTAATACATTGCTTTACATACCAACTTTAAATGATCCAAATGTTGTTTATAGTGGCGTGACTGAAGCAGAAGTTTTATCAGTAGTTCAAGGAATTGGTACTCCTGGTTCTCATGTTGCTGCTAATTCTGGACAAGTTCCATGGACAAGATCTTTAGACTTAAGAATTTCACAAGAGATTCCTATGCCTGTTCTTGACCACAAACTATTTGTTTACTTTGATGTTTTAAATGTTCTAAATCTTATCAATGAAGATAAAGGACATGCTTATTACCAAAGATATAGTTCAAGACAAGTTCTTGATTCAGATGGTTTAGATAGTCAAGGAAGAATAATTATCACTGGTACCGATGATAGAGGTGCTTCAATTGATACTTATGCTTCAAGATATAGAATGCAATTAGGTTTTGTATATAAGTTTTAATATATAGAATCATTAAAAAAGGCAGTTTAAACTGCCTTTTTTTTTGCTAAACTAAAACAATAATGGCTAATTTAATTCCTAAAATATCTCTTGATAGTTTATTGAAAAACGATCAATCTACTATCAAAGTCTTATCTGATGCTCTTGAGAATCATGGTTTTTTTGTGCTAACAGATCATGGAATTTCAAATGAACTTTTTAAAAATGCTTATGCTTTTTCTGAGAAGTTTTTTGCCTTGGATTTATCAAAAAAGAATGCCTTATCTCATCCAGAAAAAGCTGGAGCTAGAGGTTACACTCCATTCGGAAAAGAAACTGCTTTAGGTGAAACAGTTCCAGACTTAAAAGAATTTTGGCATCATGGACCAGTTATTGATGATACATATGACAAAAGAATTATGTCTAATGTTGAGGTTAACGACCTAGATGGTTTTGACGAGACTTTTAACCAATTATTTGAAGAGTTGAATGGCCTTGGCATGAAACTATTATCATCTATAAGCTTAACCCTTGATAAGCCATCTAATTTTTTTAATTCAAAAGTTGAAAAAGGTAACTCTCTTTTACGTTTAATACATTACCCACCTTCAAATAATGACAATATGTTCAGAGCAAGAGAGCATGAAGATATCAATCTTATTACACTTTTAATTGGTGCAGACGAGCCTGGACTTGAGGTAAAAGAAAAAACAGGTAAATGGATTCCTGTTAGTTCATCATTTAATGAAATAGTTTGTAACATAGGAGATATGATGCAACTAATTACTGAGGGAAAATTGAAAAGCACACCTCATAGGGTTGTTAAATATAATCTTGATGAAAAGCGCTCAAGATACAGCATACCTTTTTTTCTTCACCCATCTCCTGATATTATGCTTCGATCTATTTATGATGAATCAGATAAGGGAGTTTTAGCGCATGATTTTTTAGATGAAAGATTAAGAGCTATTAAGTTATACTAAACCATGTCAGCACCATACATACTTCAACTAACTATTGGCTTCGTAGGTCTAATATTACTAGCTATTCCTTTTTCCAATAACCGCAAGGTTATAAACTATAAATATATAGTATATGGAATCTTATCTCAGATTTTTTTAGCGGCAATATTACTTAAAATTCCGTTAGTTGTTAATGCCTTTGTGTTACTTGGAGATGGAGTTACTATTCTTCAAAAAGCCACTGTCGAGGGTGCTGGTTTTGTATTTGGGTATCCACCCTCAGATGGAGCTGGCGCTATACCAACTCTTTTAATGACATTCGCATTTGGTGTTTTGCCATATATCATTGTGATGTCTTGTATATCAGCAATTCTTTGGTATTGGGGCGTGTTACCTTTTATTGTCAACATTCTCTCAAAAGTTTGCCAGAAGTTATTTAATATTGGCGGTCCTGTGGGGCTTGGAGCAGCAGCTAATGTATTTGTTGGGCAGGTTGAAGCACCTCTTTTAATAAAACCTTATTTAAGCAAACTTTCAAAAAAAGAAATTCTTATTCTCATGACTGCAGGGATGGCCACTGTTGCAGGCTCTGTTATGGTTGCTCTTATAAGTATTCTTGAAAGCCAGTTTGCAAATGAAAATTTGATTCAACATTTTATAACAGCTTCTGTGCTCTCAGTGCCTGCAGCAATTATGTATGCAAATATCATGATCCCTTCTAATGAAATAACTGAATTTGGAGAGAACAAGACACCAAAAGTTTATAAAAGCACAATGGATGCAATTACAAGAGGTACGAGTGATGGTACTAACATAGCTATAAGTGTTGCAGCTATTCTTATTGCTGTAATAGCATTAGTTTTTATAGTTAACTCATTTCTAGCTTTGATTGGTTCTTATCTAGGTTTGGATTTATCAATTCAGCTAATACTTGGTTATATATTTGCACCAATAGCTTGGCTTATGGGTATACCTTGGAGTGAGGCCTTGATTGCTGGTGAGCTGCTTGGTTTAAAAACAACCTTAAATGAGTTTGTTGCATATCCTGCATTAGCCAGTTTAGAACCTGGCTTACTCTCAGAAAAATCTAAATTAATTACTTTTTATGGCTTATGTGGATTTGCTAATTTTTCTTCTGTTGGTATCTTGGTTTCAGGTCTTGGCTCTATGGCTCCAGAGAGAAAAGAGGATCTGATTGAGGTTTCATTTCAAGCACTCATTGGGGCAACGCTGGCATCATGCATGACAGGTTTAATAGTTGGATGTTTAATCTAGTTATTTATAACAATAAATAAGTTTAGGTAAGATGCAAAAATTAACCATATTACATATGGGCTATATAAAATAGCTGATAGTTTATCAATTTTAATCATTTTAAAAGCAAGACTAGTATTCCAATAGATCAACATCCATATATTTAATAATGCTAAAAATGGCATATGAAATGCAAAAAACATCCATGACCAAGCTGTATTAAAGATAAGCTGTATAAAAAACATTCGACTAGTTTCACTAAAAGTTCTATAAGCTGATATCGACATTAAAATATACAATATCGGCCAAACAATACCAAAGACAAATCCTGGAGGATTAAGATCAGATTTATTAAGAGATTGGTACCATACATCAGTAGAGGTATTACTAGATGCAAGCCCACCAAGAACAAGGGCTAAAAAAACTAGAGGAAATATAAGAAATCTATTGTTCTTAATCAAAAGTTATCTTTTACGAAAAAATCTCGATATTGTTGAAGTAATATCTTTTGTAAGAGTTGATCCACCAGGTCTTGCTTCAAGATATATATAGGACCCTACGAAAACTGTAGCTATTAAAAATACCCAAACTGCATCATATTCACCCATGTATTTATTATAAATGTTTTATATTTAATTAGTTAGTAATATTAGATTTTTTCAACAATAATTGAGCAAACAGAATATCCAGCTCCAAAAGAACAGATAATTCCTTTCTCACCAGGCTTTAAATTATTATTTAAATTAAATGCAAATAGTGAGCCCACAGAAGCAAGATTGCCAAACTTTTTAATAGGCATTGGAACTAGTTCAGAATCAAAATTATCATCACCTAGTATTTTTGCTGCTATCAGCCTAATCATTTTTCCATTGGCTTGATGCAGCCAAAATTTAGATATATCCTTTGGATTAATACTATTCTTTTCAAGCTGCTCTGAAATAAGCGATGCAACAAGAGGGCAAACATCCTTGAACACACTCCTACCATTTTGATCGAACATTAATTCTTCAATAGTTTTATGGTCAGTTGCTGCTCTGTTTAGATAACTAAAATCACTTCTAATATTATTTGAAAATTGTGTATGGAGCTTTCTATCAATAATTTTAAATGCATGGCTAGATGCGCTATCTTTTTGCACTATAGTAGCAGCACAAGCATCACCAAAAATAAAGTGTTTATCTCTGTGAGTAAAGTTGACAAAAGGAGTTGAAATTTCAGGATTTATTACAAGTATAGTATTAGCAAGACCAGAAGCTATATCGCTATATGCATTGTTAATAGCAAAAGTTGTTGATGAGCATCCAACAAGCATGTCATATGCATAGCCATTTATACCTAGTTCAGTTTGTATTTCTATTGCTACAGCAGGATAATTTCTTGCAGCATGTGAGGTACCTACAATTACCGCATCAATATCAGAGGATGTAACCCCAGCTTGGACCATTGCTTTATTGGCAGCTTCAATTCCGCATT
>CAYXZT010000049.1:0-6777 GCA_964469915.1 uncultured Gammaproteobacteria bacterium | reverse complement strand
GGGATGAGTTAGCATTTCCAACAGTTGAAAGAACTTTAAAGTACTATCTTGAAGATAGCAAAACAGACAACTATATCTTTAGAGATGAAGATATAACACTTTGGAAATAGGTTTTATTCTGAAAATTTCCTAGCATTAATAAAAATTTGCATCCAAGGTGAGAACTCACCCCAGCAATCCGGTTTCCAACTCATTTGCAGCTTTCTAAAAACTCTTTCAGGATGCGGCATCATTATTGTTACTCTTCCATTTGCTGCTGTGATGCCAGTGATACCATCAACTGAACCATTTGGATTTAAAGGATAGGTTTCAGTTTTATTGCCTGAAGAGTCTACAAAATTTAAAGCTAGTTGATTTGCCTTAACCAGGCCATCTAAATTGTTTTTATTAAATTTAGCGAAGCCTTCTCCGTGAGCTGATGCTATTGGAAGAGACCAACCCTCCATACCTGAAAGCAATATAGAGTCACTTTTTTGAACTTTAACTTGAGCTAGTCTAGCCTCAAACTGATCAGAGAGATTTTTTTCAAAAGACGGCCAGAGACTAGCCCCAGGAATAATATCTTTAAGCTTAGAAACCATTTGACACCCATTACAAACTCCAAGAGTGAACGTGGACTCGCTATTAAAAAACTCTTCGAATTGATCTTTTACAAAAGCATTATGCAAGATAGTTTTTGACCAGCCGCCGCCAGCACCCAAAACATCTCCATAAGAAAATCCACCACAAGCAGCCATCCCTTTAAAATCTTTTAAGTTCATTTGCTTATCAAGCAAATCCTGCATATGAACATCTATTGGCTCAAACCCAGCCAATGAAAATGCTGCTGCCATTTCCATTTGCCCATTAACACCTTGCTCTCTAAGTATTGCTACCTTTGGTTTATTATTTCCGATTGCAAAAGATTGAAGAATATTTTCATCAAATGATTCTTCTGAATATAAGCCTCTATGATTAGTATCATCTAGTAATTGAAGCTCAGAATTTGCAACAGATTCATTATCTCTAATAGATTGAATAGCATGACTTACCTCTCTCCAATACTTTTCTAAGTTAACTACTGAGTCTCTATAAATCTCTTTGTTTACAGAGGAAATTATCAAGTCCTTAGTTGAAGAAACTTGGCCAATCAGGTTTGCTATTAATCCTTTTGATGACAGCTCATGAATAATACTCTCACAATCCTCATCAGCGACTTGAATAACAAGCCCTGCTTCCTCAGAAAATAAAAATGAATTTAAGTCGTTTTGAGATACCTGGTCAAATGATAGATTGAGACCAACCTTTTTTGTGAAAGCCATTTCCAAAAGAGTGGTTATCAAACCGCCATCAGATATATCATGAAGAGCCAAAACTTTTTTCTGAGCTACTAGTTCTTGAATTGAATTAAACATCGATTTCAATAAAGCAACATCATCAATATCGGGTGTTTCTGAAAATTTACTTTGAGTAACCTGAGAAAATATTGAGCCAGATAATCTATTTTTGTTATTTAATCTTATATGTAAAATTTGTGAGGGAGTATCTGTATTTAACTCTGGCGTTACTGAAACACGAACATCTTCAACTGGAGCCATTGCAGTAATTACTCCAGAAAGTGGACTTTTTACAACAAATTCATCGTCACCTTCATTCCATTTAGTTCGCATTGACAAGGAATCCTTACCAACAGGAACTGATACCTCAAGATCAACACAACATTTTGATAATGCTTCTACACCTTCTCTAAGTGAAATATCTTCTATCTCTTCTCCAGTTGCTGCCATCCAATTAGCTGATACTTGAACTTCGTCAAGCCCTTTAACATGAACACCTGACATGTTGAGCAATGCTTCTGCCATGGCCATACGCATTGATGCACTTGGATTATTGGTTGCTAAGGTAGGTTTTTCTCCAACCGTTAACACCTCTCCACTTGAAGAGGTATATGATCTTAAACTCATAGAGTAGTCTGAAACTGGAACTTGGTAAGGTCCAATAAATTGATCCCTTGCAACCATGCCACCAACAGTTCTATCACCAATGGTTATCAAAAAAGACTTGCTTGCAACTGTTGGATGCTGAAGAACTTTTTGAAGAGCTTCTTCAAAAGAATAGTCTGAAGGACTTGAATTCTCATAATTATTATTTTCAACAGAGGATACTTTTATATCTGTAATTGGAAGATCTCCAAATAACATTGATAAAGGTACATTTACAGGATAACTATTGGTTTTAGCATCAAAAAGTTTTACAGATTTCTCTTCGGTAGTAACTCCTACAAAGGCATAAACACACCTCTCTCTTTTACATATATCTTCGAAGGCTTCTTTGTTTTTTGGATGAATAGCCATGACATATCTCTCTTGGGATTCATTAGACCAAATTTCCATTGGGGACATAGATTTATCTGAATTAGGAATTTTATCTAGCTCTATATAAACTCCAAGATTAGAATCTTTAGCTAATTCAGGTATAGCGTTAGAAAGTCCACCTGCACCGACATCATGGATAAATTCAATATAACTATCGTCTTGAGAGGAACAGATATTAATAACTTCTTGGCATCTCCTTTCCATTTCAGCGTTATCTCTTTGGACCGAAGCAAAATCTAAATCTTCATCACTCTCACCTGATGAAACAGATGAAGCTGCTCCTCCACCAAGACCAATAAG
The DNA here is from genome assembly GCA_964469915.1 of uncultured Gammaproteobacteria bacterium. Classification (GTDB taxonomy): domain Bacteria; phylum Pseudomonadota; class Gammaproteobacteria; order Magnimaribacterales; family D2472; genus SCGC-AAA076-P13. Next base: position 4,123 of record CAYXZT010000049.1, on the reverse strand, counting down.
CATTGCTGGGCCCCCGAGAACAACGACGTGATATCCCTCTGATATTTGTAATTTAAAATTGTTTCTCTCACGTATTTCCCCAATGCCTCCTGCCAGCATGATTGGTTTATGGTATCCAAAAGCATTTTTTGAATGATTGAAATTTGTTTCAAATGATCTGAAATAGCCCAATGTTGATGGCCTGCCAAATTCATTATTAAAAGCTGCTGCGCCTATGGGTGCCTCAATCATTATTTCTAATGGGTTAGCTATTCTGTCAGGTTTATGCTCTTGACCCTCCCAACTTCTTGGTAATTGAGGAATTCTTAAGTGGGAAACATTAAAACCCACCAGACCTATCTTTGGTTTTGCGCCTCTACCTGTTGCACCCTCATCTCTTATTTCTCCACCAGAACCAGTAGCCGCACCTGGATATGGGGAGATAGCAGTCGGATGATTGTGGGTTTCTACTTTAATTGTTGAATTTAACGAGTCCTCAATAAATGAATAGCTATTATTACTGTCTAAATGCAGTCTTTCTACCTTTTTACCTTCCGTAATAGCTGCATTATCTTTATAGGCTGAAATAATTCCTTTTGGTGACTGTTTGCTTGTCTCTTTTATAAGATCAAACAGGCTATTCTCTTTAGATACGCCGTTTACAGACCATTTAGCATTAAATATTTTATGCCTACAATGCTCTGAATTTGCTTGTGCAAACATCATTAATTCCGCATCTGTAGGATTTCTTGCTATTTTTGAGTAAAAGTCATGTAAATAAGTAATTTCCTCTTCACTCATAGCAAAACCAAACTTTTTATTTGCATCTTGAAGGGCTTTTATTCCATTTGAAAGAATATCTATAACATTTACAGCTCTTTGAGAGTCAACTTCTAGAAATTCCAAACATTCGCTGTGAGTTTTATAAATTGATTGAGTCATACGATCATAAAACATAGATAGGTTTATATTTTGATCAAATGAAAAATCTGAAATAGTAAAGCTATTGAATTTTTCTACCCTATGAATATTTTTTATTCCAACATTCTTAATAATATCTTCTGTCTTTGAAGACCAAGGAGAAATAGTTCCAGCTCTTGGTCCAACAATAAATGAAAAAGGATCATCTGAAATATTGGCTGCGAGGATATTTTTTAATTGATCTAAATTTAAATCTTCATCTTCAGCTGCAATAATATAAATTTCATTTGAAGAAATTTTAGAAGTTTTATTATTTGAAATGTTGAAGTCGAGATTCAGTTGCTCTAATTTTGAGATTGAGAAACTTTCTTTGCCCTGCAATATGAAGGTATTAATCTTTGACACTTCTCTCGGTGTGAAATATTGTATACAGCAATTATAAAGTCTTTTAATAAAAATAATTGAAAATGGGGAATATCTTTAAAGTTTTTTTTAGTTTTTCAGTAATGATTTTGCTGAACTCGTGTGATGTTTTTTTGGTAGAAAAAAATCAAATTGAGCAGTGCAATATTCACTTAGAAACTGTCTACCAAAATACGCCATTAAATAATTTTGAACAAACAAAATTTAAAGATCTTCTTGAAAATAGATTTCCTAAATATGAGGGGATGTTCCAAAAAGCATCTTTAGAAACATCGATTGATTCAGAGTTACTTGCTGCAATTTCTTTTCAAGAATCCCAATGGGATCCAAAAGCTAAATCGAACATGGGTGTTCGTGGCATGATGATGGTTACACTTGAAACTGCTGCTATTGTAGGTGTAGAAAAAAGGCTCAACCCTGAACAGAATATTACAGGTGGTGCAAAGTATATTGCTATGCTGCAAGAAAGAAATGTATATGGAAAAACTACCGCAGATCAATTATCTATATCTTTAGCTAAGTATAACTTAGGCCCAACTAATATCATTAATATAGCAAAAACAATAGACAAGGATCCATCAGAAATTACCTGGTTTGATATTGAAAGTAAGCTTAAAAATATTACTGGCGAAGACGTAAACTTAATTGATTTAAATGGGTATTCACGAGGTCAGCAAGCAATTGATTATGTGTACAGAGTGAAGAGTTATTATGACCTTATGGCAGCTCATGCCTGCACAGATCCTAAAGATCGATTAACTTTCTTTTAAGAAATTTCATTTTATCTCTGCACTGAGCAGCTTTTTCAAACTCCATATCTTTTGCATATTTATACATCTGATTTTCAATTTTTTCGATGGACTCACTAAGCTCATCAACGGTGTCATCTTTAATTGAAAAAGGTAGAGATTTTTCTATATCTTCTTTCTTCTTTTTAGCCTTTCCAGATATTACTCTTGCTCCTTCCATAATATCTTTAACTTTTGTAGAAACTGATTTTGGAGTGATATTATTTTCAAGATTATATTTTTCTTGAATGGCTCTTCTTCGATCAGTTTCAGCAATTGCTCTTTCCATAGAGCCTGTCATTTTGTCAGCATATAGAATTGCTTTTCCTCTTAAATTTCTTGCTGCCCTTCCTATAGTTTGAATCATGGTGGTTTCAGATCTTAGGAATCCTTCTTTATCTGCATCTAGAATTGCAACCAAACTAACTTCAGGAATATCCAAACCCTCACGAAGCAAATTAATACCAACCAATACATCAAACTTACCAATTCTTAAATCTCTAATAATTTCTACACGCTCAACAGTATCAGTATCTGAATGCATATATCTTGCTTGAATACCATTTTCATTTAAATAATCTGTTAAGTCCTCTGCCATTCTTTTTGTAAGAGTAGTTATAAGCACCCTTTCTTTCATTGCAACTCTTTCATTGCACTCTCCAATTACATCATCGATCTGAGTGCTTGCTGGTCGAATTTCAACATCTGGGTCTGTTAATCCAGTAGGTCTTACTAGTAATTCAACTAAGTTATCCTGATGTTCATTTTCATACCTACTTGGCGTCGCGGAAACATAGACCCTTTGTGATGCCAAAAGCTCCCATTCTTCAAATTTTAAAGGCCTATTATCCATTGCGGATGGTAGTCTAAACCCATACTCTACAAGGGTTTCCTTTCTTGACCTGTCTCCTTTATACATAGCACCTATTTGTGGTACCGAAACATGTGATTCATCTATAAAAACAATTGCATTTTTTGGAACATAATCAAACAAACAAGGAGGCGATTGACCAGGATTTCTTCCTGATAAGTACCTGGAGTAATTCTCAACACCCTGACAATACCCAAGCTCTCTCATCATTTCGATATCATAGTTAGTTCTTTCTTCTAACCTTTGCGCCTCTACTAATTTATTTATTGATCGAAGGTAATCCAAGCGCTCCTTTAACTCTTCTTTAATGCTATCAATACAATTTAGAACAGTCTCTTTGGGAGTTACATAGTGAGTCTTAGGAAATATTGTTGCTCGCGGAACCTCTTTAATGATTGCTCCAGTAAGTGGATCGAACCAAGATAATTTTTCTATCTCATCTCCAAAGAGCTCAATTCTTAATGCCTCACTATCAGAATCTGCAGGATATACATCAATGGTATCCCCTCTTACTCTAAAAGTTGCTCTTCTGAAATCTAAATCATTTCTTGTGTACTGCAAAGATGAAAAACGCCTTAACAAATCTCTTTGATTGATTATGTCACCTCTATCAAGATGAACTACCATTTTTAAATAGGACTCAGGAGCACCAAGTCCGTATATAGAGGATACGGTTGCTATAACAATAGTATCTTTTCTTTCTAAAAGCGCCTTAGTTGCAGATAAACGCATTTGTTCAATATGCTCGTTAATAGAAGCATCTTTAGCTATGTATGTATCAGACGTAGGGACGTATGCTTCTGGCTGATAATAGTCATAATAAGAAACAAAATATTCAACAGAATTTTCAGGAAAGAAATCTTTAAACTCTCCATATAACTGAGCGGCCAAAGTTTTATTATGAGCCATGATGATTGCGGGTCTTTGAGTTTCTTCTATAACCTTTGCCATGGTGTAAGTTTTGCCTGATCCTGTAACACCTAAAAGAGTTTGATGAAGAAGACCGTCACTCAACCCCTCAGCTAAACTTTTAATAGCATCAGGCTGAGATCCAGCTGGTTCAAAATTAGATACAACCTTTAGTGATTTTGTCATTTACTTATCTATTAAAAATTACTTATAATGCACATCCGCGTTCCCG
>CAYXZT010000048.1:0-6936 GCA_964469915.1 uncultured Gammaproteobacteria bacterium | reverse complement strand
GTTAAAAAGCTTTCAATGGATAATATTAAATCTTTTAGAGATAAATTTAATATTCCAGTAACTGATGATGAAATTGAATCAATTCCTTATGTAAGACCTGCTGAGGATTCACCTGAAATTCAATATCTTAAAAAAACTCGAGAGAGTCTTGGTGGACCAATTCCTAGAAGAAGAAACACATCTAAAATCTTACCTTTACCTAATGAGTCAGCATTTGTAAAACTTTATGAGGGAACAGGTGAAAGAAAAATATCTACAACAATGGCAGCAGTAAGAGTTTTAACTGATTTACTAAAAGATAAAGAAATTGGAAAAAGAATTGTTCCAATTGTCCCTGACGAAGCTAGAACATTTGGAATGGAAGCATTATTTAGGCAAGTTGGAATTTATTCTTCTGCTGGTCAAAATTATGAACCAGAAGATGCAGACAAGGTGATGTGGTACAAAGAATCAAAAGAAGGTGTCATGCTTGAAGAAGGTATTACAGAAGCAGGAGCTTTCTCAGCTTGGTCTGCTTTAGCAACTGCATACTCAAATTATGATTATCCTATGATTCCTTTTTATCTATTTTATTCAATGTTTGGCTTCCAAAGAATACATGATTTAGCATGGGCTGCAGGAGATGCTCAAGCAAAAGGTTTCTTAATTGGCGCAACTTCTGGAAGGACAACACTAAATGGTGAAGGTCTTCAGCATCAAGATGGACATAGTCATATCCTGTCCTCAACAATACCAAACTGTTTGTCTTATGATCCTGCATTTTCTTACGAAGTTGCTGTCATTATTAAAGATGGCATACAAAAAATGTATGTAGATCAAGAAAACTACTTTTATTACATAACGACTACTAATGAAAACTATCAACATCCTCAAATGCCAGAAGGCTCAGAAGATGGAATTATTAAAGGTATGTATAAAATTATTGCATCAGACAAATCTGTTATTAGATTGCTTGGATCAGGTTCCATTCTTAGAGAATCAATTAAGGCAATGGATATTCTTAAAAATTATGGAATATTAGCTGAAGTTTGGAGTGTAACTAGTTTTAATTTACTTAGAAAGAATGGCATGGAGTCTGAGAGGCATAATCAGCTTAACCCAGGCTCAGAAGAAAAAAAATCTTACATAGAAGAATGCTTTGATTCATCCCCAATGCCAGTAGTTGCCTCGACTGATTATATGAGGTCTTATGCAGAACAAATAAGACCATACATTAAAGAAGAATTTACAGTATTAGGCACAGATGGTTTTGGAAGGAGTGATTCTAGAGAAACGTTAAGAGAGTTTTTTGAAATAGATGCAAATAGCATTGTAAGAGCATCAGCATATTCTTTATATAAAAATAATAAATTAGATAAAACTGTTTTAGATAAAATTTATGAGGAAATAGGTGTAGATTCCTCAAAAATAAACCCTTGGGAAGCTTAATGAAAGAGCTATCTTCAATAAATATTCCAGACCTAGGCGAGGTCGAAGAAGCAGAAGTTATTGAGCTATGTGTTGAGATTGGTCAAAATGTAGAGTCTGAAGACCCAATTATGGTTCTAGAAACTGATAAGGCTGCAATGGAAATTCCTGCATCAGTCAATGGAGTTGTAAAAGCTATTAAAGTATCTGTCGGAGATATGGCAAAAACAGGAATGCCATTCGTAGATATAGAGATCACAAAAGAAGAAGAACTTACTGATACTAGGCCTGCTGAAGCTCATGATAATGAAAAACCTCCGGTAATAGATGAGACAAGCAGCGATACCGAAGAAGTTATCCTGCAATCAATAAATATCCCAGATCTAGGAGAAGTCGAAGAAGCAGAAGTTATTGAGCTATGTGTTGAGGTTGGTCAAAATGTAGAGTCTGAAGACCCAATCATGGTTTTAGAAACTGATAAGGCTGCAATGGAAATTCCTGCATCAGTCAATGGAGTTGTAAAAGCTATTAAAGTATCTGTCGGAGATATGGCAAAAACAGGAATGCCATTCGTAGATATAGAAACTATAAAACAAGTCAATCCTAAAGAGGCTGTTCAATCTAAAAGCAACAATTCAGATCATATAATCAAGGCTACAGAAAATAAAAAAGATACAACAGATATTAAACCAGTAAAGCATATTGAACCAATAGCTAACTTTAAAAACACTTCAATACATTCTGGACCAGCAACAAGAAAGCTTGCAAGAGAATTCGGTATTAATTTAAGTGAAGTTGTAGGAAGTGGTCCAAGAGGCCGCATTCTAAAAGAGGACCTTCATTCTTTTGTATCCAACAGGTTAAATAACAATAACTCTCAATTAGATTTTAAACCAACTCAGCCAGATATTGATTACTCAAAATGGGGCGAAATTAAAATTGATAAATTATCTAAATTTCAAAAGACTGCCTCAAAGAACTTACATACATCTTGGATAAATATTCCACATGTTACTCAGCACGATGATGCTGATATAACAGAGCTCTTGGAATTGAGAAAAAAACTTAATGAGCAACATGGTTTAAAAGTTTCACCACTTGCATACATAATAAAGGCTACAGTTGAAACACTTAAATTGTTTCCATTGATGAATACATCTTTGACAGCAGACTTAACAAATATAGTACAAAAAAATTATTTTAATATAGGTATTGCAGTTGACACTCCTGATGGGTTGATTGTTCCTAACATTAAGAATACTGAAGATAAAACAGTTCTTGATATTTCCAATGAGGTTTTTGAGCTTGCTAAACAGGCAAAGAATAGAAAATTAAAAGTTGATCAGCTAAAGGGTGCCACTTTTACCATTTCTTCTTTAAGTGGCATTGGCGGAAAATATTTTACACCTATCATTAATCCACCCGAGGTAGGCATTTTAGGATTATCTAAAACATTTAATCATGTATCGCTTAAGGATGGTGAGGTGAAAGAATCAAAACAAATGCCAGTATCACTGTCCTATGACCATAGGGTGATTAATGGTGCATATGCTGCTAAATTCATAACAGAATTTTCAGCACAACTTAATAGAATTCAATATTTAGAGGATACTTTTAATAATGCTTAATACATTTTCTTTGTATTTATTTGGTGGCACCGGAGATTTATCAAACAGAAAGCTATTGCCTGCAATGTTTCGTCAAGAAACTCTATCCTCTTATGATGAGAATAGCGAAATAGTTGGTGTTGGTTCAAAAGAAATATCAGATGAAGACTATATAGCAATGGTAAAAGAATCATTGTCTATGCATTTTTATGGTTTTGATAAACATGCTGAGTCATGGAAAATTTTTTCTAAAAGACTGCGATATTTAAAATTAGATATAAACTCTCAAAATGATTGGGAAAGTATTGAAAAACTTCCTGAAGACCATACTGTAATTTTATATTTAGCAACTCCTCCATTTTTATATCAAACAATCTCAAACAATCTCAAAAAATATGACTTAGTTAGTGATAATTGTAGAGTTGTTGTAGAAAAGCCACTAGGCTCTAATCTTGAGACATCTAATGAGATAAATGATTCCTTGGCTAGAGGCTTTAAGGAACATCAAATTTATAGAATTGATCATTATCTTGGAAAAGAGGCTGTGCAAAACTTACTAGCCTTAAGATTTGGAAATACAATTTTTGAAAGAAGTTGGTCTAATGCTGCAATTGACCATATTCAAATAACTGTTGCAGAAGATTTGGGTGTTGAAGGTCGAGGTGGTTATTATGATGATATCGGTGCTCTTCGTGATATGGTCCAAAATCATTTACTACAAATTCTTTGTCTTATTGCTATGGAGCCACCAGTATCTATTAATAGCGAGTCAGTTAGAGATGAGAAACTAAAAGTCCTTAAATCTTTACAATCTTTTTCTAAAGAAAGTATTGGTATTGATTCTGTTAGAGCTCAATATACCGACGGTATATCAAAGGGAGAAGCTGCTTGTTCATATAAAGATGAGGATGGGGTCGATGAAGCTAAAAATACTGAAACCTTTGTTGCACTAAAAGTTGCCATCAATAACTGGCGTTGGGCAGGGGTTCCATTTTATATAAGAACTGGAAAAAGAATGGAATCAAAATCTTCAGAAATTGTAGTTAGATACAAAAATGTTCCCCATAATATTTTTTCAGATCAAAACTCTCTTTCACCAAATCAGTTAGTTTTAAGAATTCATCCTGATGAAGGAATTGATTTAAAACTAAATACAAAAAAACCAGATGTAACTGGCTTTGATCTTCAAGAGCTCCCACTTGATTTAAACCTTCATGACTATAATGAAATTGGTCATCAAGATTGTTACGAAAGGCTTCTTTTAGACGTTATAAAAGGCAATACAGCATTATTTGTAAGAAGAGATGAGGTTGAAGCATCTTGGGCCTGGATAGATAACATCATAAATCTTTGGGAATCTGAAAGCATTCCTATGGAGGATTATATTTCTGGTAGCTGGGGGCCTTCAAACTCTGATTTATTATTAAAAAGAGATTTCAGATCATGGAAAAATGGTAATAAAAAATAATTATGAATAGTCAAATTGTTGAGATTCAAAAAAGAATTGAATTACGAAGTAAAAAACTAAGATCTGATTACCTTAATAAGATCAGTTTTGCAGCTGAGCAAAGTCAGTCAGCTAGAAAAAATATGGGATGCAGTAACATAGCTCATGCATTTGCATCATGTGACAAAGCTCAACAAGGAGAAGCGGCTGAAGGAGCAGATGTAATTGGAGTCATCACAGCATACAATGACATGCTTTCCGCTCATGCACCCTTAAAAGACTACCCTGATGTAATAAAAAAATCTTCGTTAAAAAGAAAAGCAATTGCTAGAGTTGCAGGCGGCGTTCCTGCAATGTGTGATGGTATTACTCAAGGAGAGCCTGGCATGGAGTTATCCCTATTTAGTAGAGACGTAATAGCTCTATCAACTGCTGTAGGTCTTTCACATAATGTCTTTGATGCTGCAATTTGTTTGGGTGTTTGTGACAAGATAGTTCCAGGAATGGTTATTGGTTCATTAAGTTTCGGGCATTTGCCAATAGCCTTTATACCTGCAGGACCAATGCCAACTGGTATATCTAATGCAGATAAAAACGAGGTTCGTAAAAAATTTGCTAATGGAGAAGTTGATAGATCTACTTTAATTAGTACAGAACAAGCTGCCTATCATTCCTCTGGTACATGTACATTTTATGGAACTGCAAATACAAATCAACTTATCATGGAGGTGATGGGTTTGCAGTTACCAAGCTCCTCATTTGTTTCACCAGAATCTACAGAAAGGCAGTTAATTATTGATAGAACTGTAAAAGCTGTACTTGATCTAAAGAATGATGGAATGAAAACTGGTGAAATGCTTACTTCAAAAAGTTGGGTAAACGGTATGGTTGGATTGATAGCAAGCGGAGGTTCAACGAACCTGACAATTCATTTAATAGCTATGGCTGAAGCTTGTGGTTTTAAAATAACTTTAGAAGACATAGATGAGCTTTCATCTATTGTGCCCACCATTACAAATGTATATCCAAATGGTTCAGCTGATGTTAATCAATTCCATAGTGCAGGTGGTGTAGCTGCATTCATCGGATCTCTTTTAGATGGAGGCTATTTATTTGCTGATGTCCATACATTACTTGGTAAGGATCTAACAATCTATAGAAATAATATTGAAATAAAAAATAATGAATTGACTTGGGAAACTCCATCTAAAATCTTAGATCAAAGTATTATTAGGGATTCTAATAATCCATTTAATTCAACTGGTGGTCTTAAATTAATCGATGGAAATATTGGCAGAGGTATAATAAAAACTTCTTCACTAAAATCATCCATCACACACATTGAAGGTCATGCCATAGTCTTTAATAACCAGGAAGAAGTTCTTGAAGCTTTTGGTTTAGGAAAATTAAATAAAGATTGTATTATTGTTGTAAGAGGTCAAGGACCTTCAGCCAATGGAATGCCTGAGCTTCATAAATTAACCTCTCCTTTAAATGTTATTCAATCAAAAGGATACACAGTTGCCATTTTAACTGATGGAAGAATGTCTGGTGCCTCTGGAAGCGTGCCTGCAGTAATTCATATTTCACCTGAAGCTAATGATGGTGGAATGATTGGTAAAATCCTAAATAATGACAAGATTAAAATAGATATAGATAGTGGAACTTTTGAATTACAGGTTGATATTAAAACCCTTAATGAAAGAAAATCTTATCAAGTTCCTAATATCTCAGATGGGATTGGAAGAGAGCTTTTTAAATCATTTAGAGAAAAAGTTAAATCTGTAGAAACCGGGGCATCAATATTCTAATGAATGTAGTGCAACTTATAAAAAAACTAAAAGTTATCCCTTTAGCAACATTAGTTACAGAGGAAGAAGTATCTCAGGTTTGTAAAAGTTTAAAATCTTCAGAAGTGCCAATTATTGAAATAACATTAAGAGATGATAGGGTAAAAAATATCTTAAAATATTTTAAAAATTATCCTGAAATAAGACTTGGCGTAGGAACTATTAGGAATTTAACAGATATTGATTTAGCAATTGAATCAGGTGCATCTTTCTTGATAACTCCTGGGTTTTCACCAACTCTCTCAAGCTACGCTCAAAAAAAGAATATATTGTTAATACCTGGCATTCAGACACCTTCGGAAATAATGCAAGCCTCAGAAGCTGGGCATAAAATTTTAAAGTTTTTCCCAGCTGAGCTTTCTGGAGGAGTTGAAAGGCTTCATGCTTATAAATCTGTTTTCCCTGATATAAGTTTTATACCAACTGGCGGTATTACTGAAACTAACATGGGTAGTTATTTAAAGCTGAGTAATGTTATTGCTACCGGATCATCATCAATAATTTCTAATGATCTTATAAAAAATCAACATTGGGATGAACTTACCAAAAGGCTAGATAGCATAAAAAAGAAAAACGAATAAAGTATAAATTTATATTTTGGAGAGGATATGTTTAATACATTAGA
>CAYXZT010000047.1:0-7013 GCA_964469915.1 uncultured Gammaproteobacteria bacterium | reverse complement strand
GAATTTTTATTTAGTGTCGATCCTGTTTTTGGTGATACTAAGGTAGCTTTTGAGTTCAGTGAATCAGACCCTGACAACCCATATAGACATATTGATTTTGGGCTCTTTACTGAAACAAGTGAACTTACAAGATATAGAGAAGATACCTTATCAAGAGGTATCATGTTTTTGTCAGAAAAAACTGATGAGGATATAGAAATATTTAATATAGATTTAAGTAATCAAAATAATAATTATTTTGATGAGGACCTTGAAAGAATTTCTCTTTCAAGAGAGCCTGCAGAGCTTGAAGATATATTTTCAGATCTAGCTTCTGTTAAAACTCTAATTAGCGAGTTTAGTGATAATCACTACCTACTTTATGAAAATGACTATCAGCAATTTTATAATGGAAGTTGGCGTTACTATGAAGGAAGGAAAGATTCTAGCATTTCAATGGAGTGTTTGGACGTTCAAACCAATATAACAACAGCTGGTATGGATGCGTATGAGTTATGTTTATCTAACTTAGAGAAATAGTTAATATGCTCTCATGGACAACGTAATTTAAATTATTACTGTTAAAAAACGATTATGGGATGTGCTTTAATGAGATATGATCTTAAATCAATTTTTGGTTAAAATTTCTACAAATGGAGCAATTATGAGTCACAAAATTAGTGATAGAGCTATTGAGCTAAATAAAAAATTAGAAGTCTTTATGGACCAGTATATTTATCCTCATGAAAAAGATTACGATGAATTTACGTCTAATCAAGATAATCATTGGCAGTACCCAGAGTGGTATGAAGGCTTGAAAGATGAAGCAAAAAAACAAGATCTATGGAATTTATTCTTACCTAAAGAATATGCACCATGGAGCCCTGGTCTCACTAATGTAGAAATAGCTCTATTATTTGAAACTATGTCCAGAGCACCATGGAGCCAGCAAATCTTTAATTGCAATGCTCCAGATAGAGGTAATATGGAAGTTCTTGCAAAATATGGAACTCCTGAACAACAAAAACAGTGGCTAGACCCTCTTCTTGCTGGAGAAATTAGATCTGCTTATGCTATGACAGAACCTGATGTTGCCTCATCCGACGCTACAAATATGGAATTAGAAATTCTTAAAGATGGTGATGAGTATGTGCTTAATGGCAGAAAGTGGTGGACTACTAATGTCATCACTCCAAAATGTAAATTAATGTTAGTAATGGGGAAATCTAATCCTGGAAACTCAAGACATACACAACACTCTACAATAATAGTTCCAACTGATACTCCTGGTGTGGAAATTGTTAGATCATTAAGAGTTTTTGGAGAATATCACTCTCCTGGAGGTGAAGGAGATGTCATTTTTAAAAATGTACGGGTTCCTGCATCAAACTTAATTTTAGGTGAAGGACGAGGCTTTGAGATAGCTCAAGGAAGATTAGGACCTGGACGTTTTCAATATGCCATGATGTTTGTTGGAATGGCTCAGAGGAGCTTAGAGTTAATGTGTGATAGAGCTCAAAACAGAGTAGCCTTTGGCGAGCAATTAAGTAAAAAAACAAGTGTTCAACATGAAATAGCTAGAAGCAGATGTGATATTGAACAATGCAGGCTTTTAGTAATGGCAGCAGCAGAAAAAATGGATGAGCATGGTGTAGATGCTGCAAGAGATTATATTTCAATGCTTAAAATTGTAGCTCCAAAAATGTGTGAAGATGTCTCAAGTAGAGCAATTCAGATTTTTGGTGGCATGGGAGTGAGTCAAGATACGCCTCTTGGACACTTCTTTACAACTAGTAGATTTTGCAGAATAGCTGATGGTCCAGACGAAGTTCATATGTCGCAGTTAGCTAAACTAACCATGAGATCATTAAGTAAATAGTATTAATCTTTTAATTTATGAGGGAGCGAAAGCTCCCTTTTTTTATTTAATATTTATAACAGGGTTAGGCTGCCATAGTTCGAATGGACGCCCTTTGCCATCAAGATCTTTAGAATAACCAACAAAGTATATAAGCCTCCCTTGTCTATCTTTCTTGGAGTCTCCTACAGACCATACTTTTTTAATATTTTTTTTATTAGAATTCTTCAATTAATAAAATCTCTATAACAAATATTAATTTTTAGTTAAACTTTTATTAGGATCATAAAACGGTTTTTGACTAACAACTGCATGTAGTTTTTTAGTCCCGCTATCAACAGTTAAAACTTGGCCAAGATTTGAATAATCTACCTTTATCATACCTAGAGCAATATTTTTTTTAAGCCTTGGAGAATAAACAGCTGAAGTAACCTTGCCAACAACACTATCATCTACATATATATCCCAAAATCTAGTATTTGGACCAAGCATAGGATCATCATCAATAATAATTCCAACTTGTTTTCTATCAATACCTTTATCTAAGATGCTTATTAATGCTTCTTTCCCAACAAAATTAAAGTCCTTGTCTAAATCTACATATTTATCTAATCCAAGCTCAAGTGGATTTGTGTTAATAGTCATATCAGCATGATATGAAAGCATTCCACCTTCAATTCGTCTAATGGTAGAAGTATGGCCAGGCCTGAGACCCATTGGCTCACCTATCTTCATAAGATGATTATAAAGATCATTGCCCTGCTTTGAGTTTAGTAAAAATATTTCATAACCAAGCTCACTAGACCACCCTGTTCTTGATACAACTAAATTAATTCCATTTATAGTAAATCTTTTAAACCAATAATATTTAAGGTCTAAAATTTTATCTCCAAAAACTTTAACCATAATATCTCTAGATTTAGGCCCTTGAAGCTGAAGAGGAGAAACGTCAGGTTCAGATATCTCAACATCAAAATTAGAATTCACATTCAATCCCTGAGCCCAGAATAGAATATCGCTATCAGCTAGTGAGAACCAATAACAGTCCTCCTCTACTTTTAATAAAATAGGGTCATTTAAAACCCCGCCCTCTTGGTTTGTTAAAATAACATATTTACATTGACCTACTTGCATTTTTGATAGGTCACGGGGTGACATCATTTGTACAAACTTTGAAGCGTCTGGACCTTTTATTTGAACCTGTCTCTCAACAGCGACATCACAAAGAATGGCATCATTAATGAGATTCCAAAAATTTTCTTCAGGATTTCCAAAATCTCTAGGAATATACATATGATTGTATACAGAGAAATCTTTTGCGCCCCACTTTACAGTTGCATCAAAAAAAGGGCTTTTTCTTATCTGCGTTCCAAAACCAAAATCACTTGAATTATTCACTATATCTCAACTCCTAAAATACATGATTAACATTAATACCTATGCAAAGAATATTCAATAAAATTCGAAGATGTTAAGATTGGAATATGAAAACTTATTTAAAATTATCAATTATCTTTTTAACATTCAACCTGTATGCAGAGTTTGATACAAAATGCTCAATTCTTCTAACTAAGAGACTTCAATCGACTGAAGATGCATACAAAGATGCTCTAAATAAGATTAATCAATGCAGTCAGTATGATATTTTATCGATCACTAGTTTTCTAGAAATGCCAGTTAGCAAAATTTACATAACAGATATTATTCAAACATACTGCATGTTTGATCATGAAATCATTACCTTAATAGATCCGAATACCAGTAACTTGAGCTGTGTACACAGAGGAATTGCTCGGAAAGAAAGAAAGTTTCTCAGTCAATAACAGGACTAAGCCCTGTTATTGATATAAAGATTAGATGTATAAGTTACATCCCATACAAACTAAAGCGATAATAGATGGAAGCCAGATTAATGGACGAATTAATTTAAACTTATAAAGATTTAAAACTGCTCCAACAAGATATGCCACTCTTAGCCCAAACCATATTTTAGCCACCATCAAATTATCTACATCCTGAATAACAGATAAAATAGCAAAAACAAAAAAAACAGGCAGTGATTGCCTTAGATTGTCTGAGGCAGCAACCATTCTTTTTGATAATTCATTAAGATTTGATGTATCACCGCCTGTATAGGTCCATTCAATAAATGGAACCTTATGTAAAGAAAAACTCATCTTAAAAAACAAATGAAGGATATAGAACATTCCAACACATATAATTAGATTAACCATAATACTCTCCCTAGTATATTAATTTTATACTACTAGTTTTGTATACGAATTCAATAGCTAGTATAAATTATGAATTTATTAGTGCGATATCCTCAGGATGGAGGAGTTTAGAATCAAGTGTATTAATTAGTGGTTTAAGATGTTTTGCATATGGCTTCCATCTTCCCATACCCTTTTTATTAATCGGCTGTCTTACCTGCTCAGAACTTGCTGTTCTTACAGATCTATCTGTTTCATGGAATGAAATACAGCTATCTTCAAATGGTATTTCTATAAAATTAAGTATTCTTTTTACTTGCCCTTCAAGGTCATTAATAACATCTTCATTATTAACTCGTAAGATCTTATTCGGAAGTACATTATCCCAATGATTCATTAATTTAACATAGCTGTTGTAATAACTTGCTGCCTCCTCTAGTCCATATGTAAACTCCTGCCCTTGGGCAAATAATTGTTTGAACATACTAAAACAGCAGTCTAGAGGATACCTTCTAGCATCAATTATTTTTGCATTTGGCATAATAAGATGAATCAATCCTATATGTCTGAAATTATTAGGCATCTTGTCAGTGAACATAGGCGCTTTGTCTCTATGCATTTGTGTATCATCAATAAACTTTTTACCCATTTCGTTTCTTTGACTGGGTGTTAAATCTTGCATGCTTTTTGGGTAATTTCCAAGTTTTCCATATATGTCGCCACCTCTTAAACTTTGTGCAAGAGAAAGTATATTAGGAAGTTCTAAAGTACCATCAATCATAGAATGAGAGGCGAGGATTTGTTCAATTAAAGTCGATCCTGCTCTTGGGAGTCCTAAAATAAAAATAGGATCTTTTGTATCATTGCCACCAGCCCCAAGATTTTCAAAAAAATTATCATTACACACATCTATTTGTGCCTGAAGCTCATCATCCATCCTTTGAATAGAGTATTTACTCTGGTCTCTTTTGATTTGATTGCCGTTTTTTAAATGAAAAAAAGCATCATCATATTGCTTATTTGCTTCATATCCTTGAGCTAGGGCAAAATGAAAGTAAGCTTTATCCCTTAATGAAAGATCAACTCTCTTAATCTGCTCCTTCATATTTGTTAGTTCGGGCTCTGAAAATGAATAGGTCTTTAGATTTGCTAATGAGAAGAAAGCTTCACCATGGTCAGGTCTTATCTTATATGCAGATTGATAACTCTTAATAGCATCAGAACTTCTGCCTAACGTTTTTTCTGCATGCCCTTTTGAAGTATAAGTACTAAAATTATGTGGGTTCTTAGCCAAGATATCATCAAATAAGTTAATAGCATCTTCATGCTCACCGTTCTGCATTATCTCACTGGCTTTTTGTGCCTGATAAGCAAGGTTATTAGGGTACATATCACACAGAATATTTACTTGCTCCATAGTTTTTGCAAATTTCTGCTTTTTTCTTAGAACCAATGCGTACTTCATCCTAAGCTCTCCATCTTTTGGTTTGAATTGGACAGCTTTTTCTAATAAGAGCTCTGCATCATCAAAGTGACCAAGTCTATTTGCTATTTCTGATAGCTGAGACATGGCATATGTATGTGTAGGATTTTTCTTTAAAAACTCTCTACATTTAAGTTCTGCAACACCTAACCGACCCTCATTCATTATTTGGTCAATATATAGCAACATATTAGGTAAAGCTTTAAGCTTATTAATTTGCTCTAATGCGTGTTCTGCAGCTGGTTCATTATTATGTTTTTTAAAATATTCAAATAATGATATCCACGAAGAGAGTAATGCGGGGTTGAGTTCACATGCCTGTCTATAATTTGAAATAGACTTTTCTTCATTTCCCATATCTCTATTGATATGAGCTAATTCCTGATATGCACGACCCATATCAGGTGCCTGAACTAATAATGCTTCAATATAGCTCTTTGACTCCTCAAATTTCTTTAAATATCGTGAGCTTACTCCGGCAAGATAAAGACTATCGATATGATCAGGATGGTCGGAAAGAGTTATTTTTAAGAGGTCTAGTGCATCTTGGAATCTACTTTCTTTAACAGCAGAGGTTGCCTCGTTAATATCAACTGCAAGGGAGGTTTCTTTGATGTCGAAGTTTTTACTCATTTAAAATACTGTAACAAAATTATTAAATAGAATCTTATAAAAAGTAAAAAGGGAGCCTAAACTCCCTTTTTTTAAGTTAATTAAGATTAAAAGCTTCTTTTATATCTTAGACCAAGTGTTCTTGGTTTAATAACACTAAGACGAGATCTATCGAATACGAAAGTATTACTAATCTCAGTTCTTTTGTCTGTAACATTATCGATATAAAGTTCAGCAGTCCAATCTTCGTTGCTCATTCCGTATCTCATGTTTACAAAATGACCAGCTTTTTGGACGGCCTTATTTGGCTCCATAATGTCAGAGAAACTTTTATCAGTTCTAGACATTTGTAGTTGCCAATGACCAGTGTTTCCACCAGACATGCCCCATTCTTTTCTTGCTGTAACATTTGCCTGTGAACCAGGAGCAAATGCAAGATCAGAACCTACAACTACATCATTAGTTGGAACTAAGCTTTTAGTAATCTCTGTATCAAGATATGAAAATGCACCAGAAATCACAAGACCATCTATATCTGTATAGTATACAAAATCACCTTCAAGACCTGTAATATCTGCATCAGCTGCATTATCTGAGAAGAATAAGTTAACAATACTTGGATCAAAAATAGTACTTTGCAAACCAGAAACATCAACCATGAAAGCGCTACCATTAAATCTAAGACGCCCATCTTGAAGAACAGTTTTCCAACCAAATTCAAGATTTGTTACCTCATCTGATTTAACTTCAGGCTTCACGGTGTATGAACCATCAGCATTTGAGGCGCCTACAGGTCTGTTTAAAAGACCAGGTCTGAAACCTTCTGACCAAGTTACGTAATACATAACATCTTCACTTTTATTCCAAG
>CAYXZT010000046.1:0-7102 GCA_964469915.1 uncultured Gammaproteobacteria bacterium | reverse complement strand
TCATCGTTCATTTCTGCGTCAATATCTTCAAATAATATGCTAGATAAATATCTTTCTGCAGTATCAGCAAGCATGCAAAGTATTTTTGATCCTTTTGGAGCTTTATTAGCAACTTCCATGGCAACTGCAAAAGTAGATCCTCCAGATATACCAGTAAGAATTCCTTCATGTGCTGCAAGTTTCTGTGACCATTTAATCCCATCGGTACCCGCAACCTGAATTATCTCATCTATAAATTCTTCATTAATGGACTCTTGGAGAACTAGAGGTATAAAATCAGTTGTCCATCCTTGAATAGGATGAGGCTGCCAATCAGGATGAGATTGAGCAGGAGCACCATCATCAGTTCTTTCTTGAGCTTTACCATTAACCAGAAGAGGTGCAACATCAGGTTCAGCCATTACAAGTTTTGTTTGTGGCATTTCTTTTTTTAAAGTTCTTGCAACTCCAGAGAATGTTCCACCAGTTCCATAACCCGATACCCAATAATCCAAACCACTTTCTTTAAAATCGTTAACTATCTCATTTCCTGTTGTTTTTTCATGAATATTTGCATTAGCTTCATTTTCAAATTGTCTTGCATAAAACCAGCCATTCTCATCAGCAAGTTTTTTAGCTTTATTATATGCACCAGAACCAGCTTCAGCAGCTGGAGTTAGTAAAACTTTAGCTCCAAGAAATCGCATCATTTTTCTTCTTTCTATTGAGGCACTTTCTGGCATTGTTATTACACATGGGTAATTTTTTGAAGCACAAACAAATGCTAATCCAATGCCTGTGTTACCACTAGTTGCCTCAACAACAGTTTGACCTGGTTTTAATGAGCCATTAGCCTCAGCTTCATTGATAATGCTTAGAGCTAGCCTATCTTTTACGGAACTAGCTGGATTAAAATATTCAGCTTTTACATATAGATCGATACCTTCAGGTGCTAGGTTATTTATCTTAATGCTTGGAGTATTTCCTACGGTTTCTAAAACGCTATTAAATTTCATATTATTTATAATGTAAAAAAATTGAGTTTATCATAGGGATAGGTTTTAGTTATCTTCTTCAGCCAAATTAAGTATAAAACTATATTCTTCAGAGATTTCTTTAAACTGATTTAACCTTCCACTTAACCCTCCATGGCCACCAATAAGATTCATTTTCATAATAATATTATTATTTGATTGGTTATATTCTCTTAATTTTGCAATATATTTGGCTGGTTCAAAATACTGAACTTGGGAGTCATACAGACTAGATGTAACAAATACAGCAGGGTAGTTATAGTTACCAATATTGTCGTATGGCGAATATTCTTTTATGTAGTTATATTCATTTATGTTTGCAGGGTTACCCCATTCACCATATTCAAAGGTTGTAAGAGGTATTGTTGGATCAGACATAGTAGTAAGCACATCAACAAAAGGAACACCTGATAATATGCCTTTATAAAGACTAGGCTCAAGATTAATAATAGCTCCCATTAAAAGTCCGCCAGCACTGCCACCTCTTGCAAATACTTTCGAAGAATCTCCAATATTTTGATTCAGTACAGATTTAATAACATCGTTAAAATCATTGAAGGTATTCATTTTGTTCAATAATCTACCTTCTTCATACCATTGTTTACCCATTTCTCCACCGCCACGTATATTAATAATCGCAAATACAAAGCCTCTATCAATAAGCGGTAATATTGATGATCTAAAAGTTGCGTCTATATTAATGCCGTAAGAGCCATATCCATAAAACAAAATAGGTGCATTATTGATATCTATATCAACCTTGGATAACAAAATAACAGGAACTTTAGTCCCATCTCTAACTTCTACAAAAAGGCGTTTATCTTTATAATCAGCTTTTTCAAAGCCAACTATATTTTTTTGCCATAATAAATTTGATTTTTTTTTATCTAAATCATAGCTATATATGGATTCAGGACAGGTAAGACTTGAATAGGAGTAGTTAAACTTTAAATTTTCCTTTTCACCATTCAATGATAGAGACACATCATATGCATGATCTTCAAAACTAATGTCTGATTGCGAGCCTGTTATAAGATTGAAAATAGTGATTTCTGGTAATCCATTTTTTCTAACTTCAAGTATCAAGCTATTATTGATTGTATAAATTTTATTTATAAAAACTGAATCATTATGAGGAATAACAACACTCATATCCTTAATGTTTTTTGTACTGGTATCAGATTTCAATACCTGAAAATTTGGAGAGTTATAATTTGATAAAACAAAAAATTTATCATCTTCAATATGATCTAAATAATATAAATGGTTTTCAGATCTTTCTAAAAAAATTAGCGGAGTTTTAAATGGCTCATTCGTATCTATTAATCTAATTTCATTCTCATCTGTGGAATCTATATTGATGTATATATAATCTTTTGATTTAGAGAGTGATAGAAAAATATTAAACTTTAGGTCTGTTTCTTTATAGAGAAGTTTATCTTCTGAACTATTTGTTCCTATTTTATGAATAAAGACTGAATCAGAAATGAGAGTGATTGGATCTTTCTTAGAATATATTAGGTAATTATTATCTCTAGACCATATAGGAGTTCCTGATGTTAATTCTATACAATCATCAAGGATCTCCATAGTTTCGGTGTTGAGAACTTTAATAGTGAATTCTCGCCTACCTGTATTATCTTCACTAAAAGCAACATATTTATTACATGGAGAGGGGGATATTGATTGAATTAAATAATATTCTTGATTTTTAAGATTTATGTTTGCGTCAATTAACAGTTCTTCTTTATCATCAACTAGTCTGAAATAACTCGGTAATTGATCATTTTTTTTAATTTTAGTGAAGTATTTAATTTTATTATTTGTAAATCCAAAAGAAATTTCTTCATTTGGTATCTGTTTTATTAACTCATTAGTTATCTCATCAGAATATGGTTTTCTATTTTTAAACCATTTATCAGCGTATTCATTCTCAGCCTCTAGGTATGAAAGTATGTCTTCATTCGTTCTAGTATCATCTCTTAACCAATAATAGTTATCTATCCTTGTATGATCATGTTGCTCTAATATGTATGGTATTTTTTTTGGTCTTGGCGGATGCATCATAGTTTTTATAAGTTATTATCTATAAAGTTATATATTTAATTAAATAATTATTACATATTAATAAGGTAACAAAACTTAATGTCTCATTTAATAGCTTTAATATTTGTATTAGCTTCTGCATATATAGGCTCTGCAATTTTTTCTTTATTGCTAGGTATAATTCTTGCGTATTGTATTAAATTACCTGATAACTTTATTACAAAAAAAATTGGCTCAAAATTTATACAAATTGGTATTATTCTTTTAGCCTTCTCAATTCCTATTTATGATGCGTTTGAGATAACAAAGCTATTTATTCCTTCTATAGCTATATTTGTTGTTTCTATTCTTTTACTTGGATTTATTATTGGTAAATTTTTTAATCTTAAGCGTAATGAAATTATTCTAATAACAAGTGGGACTGCAATATGTGGAGCTACTGCAATAGCGGCCATAGCTCCAATTGTAAAAGCTAGTCCGAAATCGCTTGTAATGTCTATTTCATTAGTATTTTTATTTAATGCATTTGCACTAATTGCATTTCCTTTAATAGGTAACTATTTTGGAATGTCTCAAGATTTTTTTGGAGCATGGGTTGCTCTTTCAATTCATGATACAGCTTCAGTATTAGGTGCAGCGCTTTCATTTGGAAATGAATCCGTTGATATGGCTACTACAATTAAGTTAACCAGAACATTATGGTTAATTCCTCTTATGATTGCTTTATCAATTTTCTACGACAGAAAAACATCATTTAAAATGCCAATTTTTGTTCTTATATTTTTATCTGTTTTGTTCTTAAATAGTTATCTTTTTATAGATGCCACCACTCTATTATTTATTGATAATGTTAGTAATCTTTTTTTATTTAGTGGACTGTTTTGCATTGGAACTTCAATAAATAAACAATCTATGCTGTCATTAAATCATAGAGTTATTTTCCATGCCTTAACCTTATGGGTAATTGCAATCTTGTTATCTTATATATTAGTATCATACGTATTATAAAAATTATTCTTTAAAGTTATATGAAAAATAATCTTGAATCTCATATTAAAAAAAACGAGAACATCATTATTTATGTAGATGGTGAATTGATTTCAAGAGCTGATGCAAAAGTATCTGTCTATGATAGTGGTTTTATGATGGGAGATGGTGTTTGGGAAGGTATAAGGCTTGTAAATAATAATTGGCTTTTCTTAGAGGATCATATTGATAGATTGTATGAAGGCGCTAAAGCAATAGATCTTGATATTGGATTATCTAAAGAGAAGCTAAAAGAAGAATTATTTAAAACACAAGAAGCAAATAAGATGACTGATAGGGCACATGCCAGGCTAATGGTAACTCGAGGAGTTAAAAGCAAGCCATTTCAAAGGCCATCATACTCACTTAATGGTCCTACAATAGTAATCATTATGGAGCATTCAGAAGACTCAATAGATAATCCGCCAATTAAGCTAGCTACAGTTTCTCAAATAAGAGGAAACCCTATGGTGCAAGATCCTAAGCTTAACAGTCATTCTAAACTTAACTGTATTTTAGCCTGTATACAAGCAGAGAAGGCTGGTGCTGATGAGGCTTTAATGCTTGATCCGCATGGTTTTGTAAGTACAACAAATTCTTGTAATTTTTTTATAGTAAAAAATGGTGAGGTTTGGACCAGTAATGGTGACTATTGCATGAATGGTATTACAAGAAAAAAAATTATTGAAATTTGTACATCTCATAAAATACCCATTTATGAAAAAAACTTTTCCTTAGTAGATGTGTACTCTGCTGACGAAGCATTTATAACAGGAACTTTAGGCTCATTGGTTACTGTTGAATCAATTGATGGAAGAAAAATTGTAAACAAAGCTAATAATTCAATGATCGAAAAACTCCTTAACCTTTATAATGATTTAATTTTTAGTGTCTAGCAGATTAAACATTGCTATGTGGTCCGGCCCACGTAATTTATCCACAGCTCTAATGAGAAGTTTTGGTAACAGAGGTGATGTAAATAAAGTCTATGACGAGCCTTTTTATGCTTCATACTTAAAATCTACCAACAAAAAACATCCAATGTTTGATGAGGTTTTAAATTCTCAAGAAAATAACTATGATCTTGTCATTAAAGCTTGTACCAACAAAACTGGTGAAGGTGTTTGTTATCAAAAACATATGGTTCATCATTTATTACCCTCTATTAGCAAAGAATGGATTTTATCTTGTAAAAATTGTTTTTTAATACGAAAGCCAGAAGATGTGATTTCAAGCTTTCTTGATAAGTGGCCAGTTGCATCATTTGAAGATTTTGGTTTTAAGGAGCAGTTTGACCTTTTTAATTACCTTAAAAACAATACTGGTGAGTTTCCTTTGGTGGTTGATGCTGATGATCTAAGAAACAATACTAAAGAGACTTTAATTAAACTTTGTAATGGATTAAATATTGAATGGGATCCTTTAATGTTAAGTTGGGAACCTGGTCTTAAAGAATATGATGGTGTTTGGGCAAAACATTGGTATCCATCTGTTATGTCATCAAGTTCGTTTAAAGCTAAATCAAATAATACTAAAATTTATAGCAAAGATGTAATTAGATTTTCTTCAATGGCAAATGATTATTACGAAGACCTTTTTAAAAATAAAATATAGAAGAATGATAAGCTATATTTAGAAATTACTGGAGTTACCCATGAAAAATTTAACCTTTATAAGTCTTTTATTTGGAGCATTAATGTTTTCAACGAATGCTTTTTCTTCTGAATTAGATTCAAGTGAATGCAAATCAAAACCTATAGATAAAGAAAGAAGCTTTACTAAAAATCTCGAGGGGGTTTTTAACGGTAAGAAATTAACTTATAGCGCAAGTCTTAAAGAAAAAATTCTTTATGAAAAAGATGATCCTAGTGCTCCATTGGCATCTTTTTTCTATTCTGAATATATAGTTGAGAGCAATGAAAATAGACCTATTATGTTTGTATTTAATGGTGGTCCAGGGTCTGCATCACTTTGGTTACACATGGGTGTTTTAGGACCAAAAGTAGTTAAGGTTCCAAGTGATGCATCAGATGATGGATCAGCACCTTACAAGATAGTTGATAACAAACTTTCCCCATTAAGTGAGACAGATATGGTTTTTATCGATCCAGTTGGAACTGGATATAGTAGAGCAGCAGGGTGTCATGAAGGCTCAGAATTTTGGGGCGTTAATGAGGACCCTAAGATAATTGCTGAATTCATAAGAAGATGGATTACAGATAGCAAACGCTGGAATTCTCCTAAATATATTTTAGGCGAGAGTTATGGAGGCATAAGAGGGCCTTTGTTAGTTTCTGAATTAAGATCGGGTGATATCACTCCAATTGAAATAAATGGACTATTAATGGTTGCTCCTGCATCAGACTACCAATATTTAGTTTTTCATCCAGGCAATAATAGTCCTCATTATGGCTTCTTTCCTTCTTATGCTGCTACAGCTTATTACCATGGAAAAGTAGATACTAAAAAATCTCTTGAAGACTTTTATAAAGATTCAAAAGATTTTAGTTTAAATGAATATGGCCCAGCATTACTTAAAGGATCCAGAATCGCAGATGATGAAAAAGACCGTTTAATTAATAAATTTTCATATTTTACAGGCCTATCTAAAAGATTTATTGAAGACTTCAATTTAAGAATAGATCCTTCAAGTTTTCGAAAAGAACTTCTAAGGGATGAGGGTTATTCAGTAGGTAGACTTGATTCAAGATATAAGACTTCAGACTATATTGCAGGTGGACAAAATTCAGATACTGACGTCTCTAGCGAAGGCTTTATGTCTGCATATGTGACTGCTATGCATACTTGGTTTGCTGAGATAGGGGTAGAAATGAAGATGTTATATCAAAGTGGAGATTCAGATGTTTATTTGGGATGGAAGCATCCTCAAAAATGGAAAGGAAATGACTTTGGTTATGTAAATACGGTACCTCATATAGCAAGGGCACAAAGATATAATAAAGATTTTAAAGTCTATGTATCATGTGGGCTTTATGACCTTGCAACTCCATGTTTTA